>NZ_SMKJ01000204.1:0-13235 GCF_004348615.1 Micromonospora sp. KC207 | reverse complement strand
GGGTGACCGGGAACCAGTGCCGTTCCCCGGCGAACGGGTACGTGGGCAGCCGGATCAGCCGGCCGTCCGGGGCGGGCACGTCCTCGCCGGCCAGCCACCGTCCGGCCAGTGCCGCCGATGCCGAATCCCCGGTCGCCGCCCCGCCGAGGGTGCCGGGATCCGTGGCGCGCAGCAGGCGTACCGCCTCGTCGTGGTCGTCGGCGAGCACGGCGAGACGTACCCGCATGGGCTCGCGTCCGGCGCAGAGCGTGTGGGCGACGTCTGCCAGCGGCGGACGTACCCGGTCCAGGTGCTCGGCGAGCAGCGCCGAATACACGCGCAGGCGTTCGGCGCTGCGCGCCGAGAGCAGCAGGAGGTGCGGCCCGGAGCCCGTGCGCGGTGCGGGCACGGGCTCCGGCGCCTCCTCGATCACCACGTGCGCGTTGCTGCCGGTCAGACCGAACGAGCTGACGCCGGCCCGGCGGGGTGCGCTCGCGGTGCTCGGCCACGGCGTGACGGTCCGGTCCACGCGCAGCGGGGAACTCTCCAGCGACAGATACGGGTTGGGGTCCCGGAACCCGGGCATCGCGGGCAGTTCGCCGTGGCGCATCGACAGCACCACCTTGACCACCCCGGCCAGCCCCGCCGCGCCCTCCAGATGCCCCAGGTGCGCCTTGGCCGAGCCGAGCCCACAGAAGCCGACCCGGTCGGTGTGCCGGGAGAACGCCTCGGTCAGCGCCCGTACCTCGATCGGGTCGCCGAGCAGGGTGCCGGTGCCGTGCGCCTCGATGTAGCCGATCGTGTCGGCCGTGATTCCGGCGTCCGCCCAGGCGTCGACCAGCAGGCCAATCTGCGCCTCCGGGCGCGGCGCGGTCGGATTGTTGGCCCGACCGCCGTGGTTGGCCGCCGAACCCTTGATCACCGCGTGCACCGAGTCGCCGTCCCGCAGCGCGGCCTCGAGCGGTTTGAGCAGCAGCGCGACGACACCCTCACCGGGTACGTACCCGTCCGCCCTGGCGTCGAAGGTGTGGCACCGGCCGGTCGG
This sequence comes from Micromonospora sp. KC207, assembly GCF_004348615.1. Lineage (NCBI taxonomy): Bacteria > Bacillati > Actinomycetota > Actinomycetes > Micromonosporales > Micromonosporaceae > Micromonospora > Micromonospora sp. KC207. The sequence continues at coordinate 12,211 of NZ_SMKJ01000204.1, read as the reverse complement.
CGACAACGCCTGCACCCGAGAGCCGTTGACGTGGTGCAGGGGGCTGAGGATGAGGTTGACCCCGGCGACCACGGCGGTGTCGCACTCCCCGCCCCGTAGCGCGCGTACCGCCAGATGCAGCGCGGTCAGCGACGACGCGCACGCGTTGTCCACCGGCACGCTGGGCCCGCGCAGGTCGAAGGTGTAGGACAGCCGGCCGGCCAGCGCGGAGACCAGCCCGGCACCGCCCTCGTAGTCGCCGATCGGCAGGCCGGCCCGGACGATCTCCTCCCAGTAGTCGCGGAAGCAGCTGCCCACGTACACACCGGTACGGCTGCCGCGCAGGCGGCGGCCGTACCCGGCGTCCTCGACGGCGGCGTGCGTCACCTCGAGCAGCAGCCGCAGCTGCGGGTCGAGCCAGCGGGCCTCGCGTGGGGCGATGCCGAAGAAGGTGGCGTCGAACCGGTCGGCCTCGATGAAGCTGCCCCACCGCGAGTAGGTGCGACCGGGCCGGTCCCGGTCGGCGTCGAACCAGGGCCGCCAGTCCCAGCGCTCGGGCGGAATCTCGCTGATCAGGTCCGTACCGGCGCGAAGATGGTGCCAGAACGTGTCCAGGTCGGGTGAGCCGGCGAACCTGCCGGCCATGCCGATGATCGCGATGTCCCGGCCGGTCGGTCGGTCCCTGGCCCGGGGCCCGGCCACGGCGTCCTCCGGGGCGGCCTCTCCCGCCGACGCGGTCGGGGTGGCCTCCGCCGACACGGCGGACGCCGCCGACACGGACAGGCCGGCCCCCGCCACCAATGCGGACGGGCTTGCTTCGGCCGGCGCGGCGGGCGACGGGGATGCCACGGTCTGCGGCGGGAACGCCTCGGGGTGTTCCCCGGCGAACCAGGCGGACAGCTCCTCGACGGTCTGGTATTCGAAGAAGAGCGTCGGGTACAGCTCCAGGCCCAGGTCCCCCTCGATCGTCCGGGCGAGCCCGATCAGTGCGGTCGAGTCGATGCCGAGGTCCATGAAGGTGGCGCGCGGGTCCACCGGGCGGTCCCCGTTGAGCGCGGCGAGGCGGCCGGTGAGGTAGGCCGCGACCCGTTGCCGTACCCCACCCGCCGGTTCCGTGTCGACCGGGCCGGTGGCTGTGGTCGGTCCAGCCGGCGTCGACGCGGTGTACCGGGCGTATCGGTAGGTGAAGCCGTCCAGCGCGAGCAGCACCCGGCCGTCGTCGGCGCAGAAGGTGACGTCCACGACCTCGGTGTCCGGCAACGACCGCACGTGCCGTACGAGGCAGTGGCAGTGCGCGCCGACCGGTTCGTACGCGCGGACCCGCTCGATCAGGAACGGGATCCACACGCCGGCCGCGCTGGCCGGGTCACCGCCAGCTCCCGCACGGGCAGGCAGTGCGGCGAGGCTGGCGACGTACGCCCCGTCGAGCAGCGCCGGGTCGGCGGTGTCGACGTACCGGAAGCCGACGAACTCGTCGGGCAGCCGCAGCTCGGCGAGCACCTGACCGGGCGTCGGCCACGCCCGGACGACGGTGGTCAGGGCGGGACCGCGCTGGCTCTCGGTTCCGCCGTACAGCGCGGCGCCGGGCAGGGCGGGACCGGTTGCGCGCAGGCCGGACAGGTCGACCGGCTCGGTGGTGTCAGCCAGCGGTTCGAACCGCCCGCCGGCCACCTCGCGCTCGCCGTCGCCGGTCTCCACCAGCACGGAGAACGATCCGTCGCCGACCGGGTCGGCCAGCCGGACACGAGCGGACTGCTCCGGCCCGAGCAGCACCGGCCGGCCGAGGGTCAGTCCGCGCACCGCCACCGGAGCCCCGGTGGCCGCGCGCCGAGCGGCCACGGCCACGGCGCACCAGGTCACGCCGAGCACCACCCGGGTCGCCGGGTTCCCGTCGAACGGGTTGCGGCCGAGATGGTCGCGGACGCGCGGCTCGTCGTACGCGAAGGTCCACCCGCTCGTGGCGCGTAGCTGACGGATGCGGGCGGATGCCTGCGCGCTGGTGAGGCGGCCCGTTCGCAGCTCGTGCAGGATCTGCCGCAGCTCGCCGCCGGACGGGGCGTCGGCGGTGGGACTCATCGATCGGCCTCCAGCAGCGCGAGGGCGTGGTCGGGGTCGATCCGCTGGTCGCGGACCGCGGCGAGCAGGTCCTCCAGCGAACCACCGGGCCGGTCGGTCGCCGTTCTGGTCGGCGGGGCGGGGGCCGGCACGGCCAGGGTGGGCGCGATGTCGGGCAGGTCGACCACCGGCCAGCCGAGCCGGTACCGGCGACGCCGAAACGTCGGCGGAGGCAGTGGGCGGCGGGTGACCAGGTGCCCGGCCGGCGGGGTGAACTCCTCCAGCACCAGGTGGGCGTTGGTGCCGCCGAATCCGAACGAGGAGACGGCCGCGCGGCGCGGCAGCCCGTGCGGCGGGCCCCAGCCCTGCAGCCGGGTCACCGGATAGAACGGCGACTCGGGAAACCGGAACCGAGCGTGCGGGCGAGCGCAGTGAAGGGTTGGGGGAATCACCCTGTGACGCAGCGCCAGCACCGTCTTGACCAGCGACGCCACGCCGGCCGCCCGCAGCAGGTGGCCGATGTTCGACTTCACCGAGCCCACCCCGCAGTAGCCGGTGCGGTCGGTGTACTCCCGGTGCACCCGGCTGGCGGCCCGGATCTCGATCGGGTCGCCGAGCAGGGTGCCGGTGCCGTGCGCCTCGAAGTAGCTGACGGTGTCCGGCGCGATGCCGGCCGCCGCGTACGCCCGGCGCAGCACCTCCTGTTGGCCCTCGGCGCTGGGCACGGTGAGTCCCATGGTGCGCCCGTCGTTGTTGACCGCACCGCCGAGGATCACCGCGAGGACATCGTCGCCGTCGCGCAGCGCGGCGGCGTACGGCTTGAGCAGCACCAGACCCGCGCCCTCGCCGATCACCAGGCCCTTGGCCCGCTCGTCGAACACGTAGCAGCGGTCGTCGTCGGAGAGCACCTCGGCCTTGCTGAACGCCACGTGCAGGTAGCCGTCCACGAGCAGCTCGACGCCGCCGACGACGGCCTGGTCGCAGTCGCCCGACCGCAGGTCGCGGCAGGCGTTGTGCACCGCGACCAGCGACGACGAGCAGGCGGTGTCGATGCTCTGCGCCGGACCACGCAGGTCGAACGCGTCGGCCAGCCGGGCCGCCATCATGTTGGGAATGGTGTTGACGATCAACCGGCGGGCGTGCTCGGCAGTCAGCCGTTCGGTACTGCGCTGGACGTAGTTGCTCTCACCACCGCCGATGTAGACCCCGGTCCGTGAGCCGGCCAGGTCCGCCGGCCGGTACCCGGCGGCGTGCCACAGCTCCTCGGCCAGCTCCAGCAGGATTCGATGGTGCGGATCCATGGCCAGCGCGTCGTCGTCGCCGATCCGGAACCGGGCCGCGTCGAAGCCGTAGATGTCGTCCAGGAACCCACCCCACCGCGAGTACGAACGCTGGGGCGCGGTGCGGTCCGCGCTGTAGAAGCCCTCCATCGCCCAGCGGTCGGCCGGTACGGTGCCCACCAGGTGCCGTCCTGAGCGCAGATTGTCCCAGAACGCGGCGACGTCCGGCGAGCCAGGCAGCCGGGCGGCCATGCCGATCACCGCGATCCGGCCGTCGTCCGCCGACGCCGAGGGCCGGTTCACCACGACCATCGGCGCCGCAGTGGGCGCCCCGGCCGGGGTCGGGGCGGGCGCGGCGCCGGCCGAGGCCGACGGAATGACGACGGGCGCGGCCGACGGGATGGTCACAGGCGCGGCAGCCGTGGCCGACGGGCCCACGCCCTCGGCGGACAGGTAGGCGGCCATGCCCCGGATGGTCGGGTGCTCGGCCAGCACGCCCGGTTCGACGACGACGCCGTACTCCCGCTCCAGGACGTTCATCAGTGACATCATCATGATCGAATCGACGCCGTAGCTGCTCAGCTCCTCCTCCGGGTCCAACTCGGCCGCGTCGACCTTGAGCAGCTCCGCGCAGATCCGGATGAGGCCCCCCTCCAACCAGGCCAGGCCCGACCCGGACGCCGCACCGGCCCCATCAGGACCGGCCATGCCCCGACCGGCCGCGTCCGGACCGGCGGGAAGGTCCACGGTGGTTGGTGCGGGTGCCATGCTCGGAGTGTCGGCCGCCAGCCGGGCCCGCAGCCGGGCAGGATCGCCGTACATGACGCCCACCTGCGGCTCGTTGCCCGCCAGTGCCGCCTCGAACGCTGCCAGGCCGGCCGTCGCCGGCATCGGTGCCAGCCCGGTGTCGCGCCACAGCCGCTCGCGGGCCACCTCGTCGACACGCATGCCGCCGTCGGCCCAGAGCGGCCAGGCCACCGAGACGGTACGGCCGGCGCGCTCGCCTCGGGCGCGCAGGTGCTCCCGCTGCACGGCGAAGGCGTCGAGGTACCGGTTGGCGTACCCGTATTCCGACTGTCCGGGGTTGCCGAGCAGCCCGGTGCAGGAGGAAAAGGTCACGAAGAGGTCCAGCTCGTCGCCGGCGGTCGCCTCGTCGAGCACCCGTACGCCGGTCACCTTGGGGGTCAGCACCTCGTGCCACTGCTCGTCGGTCTTGGTGGCGAGCAACCCGTCCCGGATCACCCCCGCTGCGTGCAGCACGACCTGCACACCGCCGAACCGGGACCGCGTCCGGTCGAGCACCGCGCCGATCTGCTCGGGGCACGACACGTCGGCCGCCTCGTAGACCACCGGTACGCCCAGGTCGGCGGACCACCCGGCCAGCCCGGCGTCGGGGCTGCCGCGACCGACCAGGACCAACGCGCCCGCGCCCCGGCGGGCGAGGTACTCGGCGAAGATCCGGCCCAGGCCGCCGGCACCGCCGGTGATCAGCGCGACCGCGCCGGGACGCAGCAGCGAACCGGCCGCCGTTGCGGGCTCCGCCTCGACCCAGGCAATGCGCAGCCGCCGGCCACCCGCGTACCGCACTTCGACCTCGTCGCCACCGGCGGCCAGTTCGGCCGCGACCGCCGAGGCGGTCAACGTGCCGTCGGTGCCGACCGTCGACAGGCGCAGCCGGCTGTTCTCCAGCCGCACGGTCCGGGCCAGCCCGGCCAGCGCCGCGCCCTCGGGGTGGTCGACGGGGTGCACGACGAGCAGGCGCGCCGGGCCCCGGGAGCGAACCGCTTCCCGGCATGCCCGGAAGACGGCCAGCGGCGTGGCCTCGACGACGTCCGCAGCGGCTGAGTCCGGGCCGGCGAGCGCGGTGGCCGGCACGCCGACGGTGAACACCCGCCCGGTGACCGGCTGCCCCGGTGCGACCGGCAGGTCCGCCGGCCGCCAGCGCGCCCGGAACAACAGCGCCGCACCGACCGCCGACGCCGGACCGGGACCGGGGATGGCGAGTCCGGCCGGCTGCGGCGCGGCGGCGACCGTCGGGGTCACGGCGGCGCAGAGGGTACGGACGGCCAAACCGAGCAGTCGGACGGAGACCCGCCCGGCGTCGTCGGTGACCGTGACGTCGAAGCGGCGTACGCCGGCACGGGCGGCACCGTCGCGGACCGCGTACGCCCAGCCCCGGCGGGGCAGCGGCGCGTCGATCAGCACCCGTGTGGCACTGAACGGCACCGACGGGGCGGCCCCGCCGACGTCGGTCAACCCGAGCAGGGTGTGCAGCGCGCCGTCGAGTATCCCCGGGTGCAGCCCGAACCGGTCGGCGTCGCCGGCCGCCTCGTCCGACAGCGCCCAGCGCGACAGCGCCTCGTCCCCGGCCGCGTACAGCTCACGCAGGCAGCGGAAGGTCGGGCCGTACCCGAAGCCGGCGGTGGTCAGGTCGCGGTAGCAGTCCGCGCCGTCCCGGCCGGCACCCAGCCGGGCCCGTACCGTCGGGATGTCCACTGCGGGCGGCGGGGCCGACGCGTCCGGCACCGTGCCGGTGCGGGCCTGCCCGTACGGGACGCCGCCGGTCGACCGGAACTCGATCCGCAGGTCGCCGTCTGCGGCGCCCGTCACGGTGGTGTACAGCTCGACGGGTTCGGCGTCCACCGTCACCGGCCGGGCCCAGAACACGTCCCGCAGGACGTTCACCGGCCGGCCGGCGTACCGCTGGGCGGCGACCCGGGCCAGTTCCAGGTAGGCCACACCGGGCAGGGTGCGCCGACCGGCGACCACATGGTCGCGGAGGAAGAACTCGGTCCCGTCGAGGCGGGTCACCATCCGCCAGCGTCCGTCGACGGTGCCGTCACCGTGCGCCAGCGGATGTCCGTCCACGGCACCGGCGGGCTGCCGGGCCTCGGGCGACGCGCCGCCGTCGCCGGTCGACCCGGCGAGGGCTCCGGGTGCCCCGGCGGTGGTCTCGAACCAGATCCGAACGGGTGCGAACGGGTACGTCGGCAGAGGTAGCCGCCGGCCGGACAGCCGCGCCGTCCAGTCGACGTCCACCCCGGACACCCAGGCCCGCGCCAGGCTCGCCGGATCGGTACCGGTCAGGTCGACACCGGCCGCCTCCGGCGACGCGGACGCCGCCTGCGTACCGTCGGCCCGGCGGGTGGCGACGGTTCCGGTCAGTACGCCCGGGGCGGCGCCGGTCGCGGCGAACGTGGCCAGCCGGTCGGCCAGCTCCGCGCGGTCGGCGACCACCGTCGCCAGCCGGGTGGACAGCGTCGCCCGTCCGGTGGCCAGGGTGTACGCGATGTCGGCCAGCGCCGGACCTCCGGGCAGCCGGGCGGCCAGAGCCCGCACGGTGGTGTCGGGTCGGCAGGCCGCCGGAGGCAGCGCCGTCCCCAGCACGGTACCGAGCCGGCCGGCGAGGGTGGCCGCGCCGACAAGGTCCATGCCCTGCTCGGCCAGGGGCGCGTCCAGGTCGACAACGGCGGGGGCGACGTTGAGCACGTCGGCGACCACCGCCCGTGCCCGGTCGAGGTCGGCGTCGGTCGTGTCGCGCAGGAAGGTCGCCAACCGGTCGGCGTACGCGCGCAGCCGCTCCGGGGTACGCGCCGAGAGCACCACGACGTGCTCCCCCGACGGGTACGGGTCGCCGGCCGGCTCCGTGACGTGCTCCTCCAGTACCACGTGGGCGTTGGTGCCACCGAAGCCGAACGAGCTGAGGCCCGCCCGACGCGGCAGCGTCACCCCGCCAGGGCTGGTGGGGCGCGGCCACGGCATGGCCCGGTCGACCACCCGGAACGGGCTCCCGTCCAGGGTCAGGTACGGGTTGGGCGGGCTGGCGTGCAGGGTCGCCGGGAGGGTCCCGTGCCGCAGCGCCAGCACCACCTTGATCAGTCCGGCGATGCCGGCGGCCGGTTCCAGGTGCCCGATCTGTGACTTGACCGAACCCAGTCCGCAGCCACCGGGGACGGGCGTCGGACCGCCCCGCCGGCCCGCCTCCTCGAACGCCTCCCGCAGTCCCTCGACCTCCACCGGGTCGCCCAGTTCGGTGCCGGTGCCGTGCGCCTCCACGTACGAGATGTCCGCCGCGTCGACGCCCGCGTCGTCCCAAGCGGCCAGCACCAGGTCGGCCTGGGCGCGGGAGTTCGGTGCGGTGGGTGAGCTGGCCCGGCCGCCGTGCCCGACCGCCGAGCCGCGCAGGACGGCGTACACGTGGTCGCCGTCGGTGAGCGCCCGCTCCAGCGGCTTGAGCACCACCACGCCCACGCCCTCGCCCCGGACGTAACCGTCGGCGTTGGCCGAGAAGGTACGGCACCGGCCGGTGGGCGAGGCGACGCCCATCTGGGTGGTCAGGATGTGGTACCGGGGGGTGAGCATGAGGCTGACGCCACCGGCGACGGCCAGCTCCGATTCCCCCGACCGCAGCGAGCGGATGGCCCGGTGCACCGCCACCAGCGACCCCGAGCAGGCGGTGTCGATCGCCTCGCTCGGGCCGCGTACGTCCAGCAGGTACGACAGCCGGTTGGGCAGCATGGCGTGCTCGTTGCCGGTGCCGATCTGCGCCACCCGGATGCCGGCCTCCTCCAGCAGCTGCCCGTACTCGCGGAACTGCACGCCGGCGAAGACGCCGACCCGGCGGCCGGCGAGCATGGTCGTGGACCGGCCGGCGTCCTCCAGCGCCGCCCAGGCGGTCTCCAGGAAGATCCGGTGCTGCGGGTCGATCAGTTCGGCCTCGCGCCGGGAGATGCGGAAGAAGGCGGCGTCGAAGTGGTCGGCACCCTCGATGAAACCGCCCCACCGGCTACGGGAACGACCCTCCGTGTCGCCGCCGCAGGCGTGCACCGCCCGCCAGTCCCAACGGTCGGCCGGCACCTCACCGATCAGGTCCCGGCCGGCGACCAGGTTGCGCCAGTACGCGGCGAGGTCCGGTGAGCCCGGAAACCGGCCGGCCATGCCGACCACCGCGATCGGTGCCCCGCCCCGGCTCGCGCCGGACGGGGTCGGTTCCGCCGACCTGGGTCGCGTGAGCGCCACCGGCTGCGGGCCACCCGACGGCGGCTCCGGCGCCCCGCTCCGGGCACCGGCGGCGGTCCCTTCCGCGAGAACGGGCGCCGGGGCGGAAACGGGGTGGACCGGCGGGGCGGCCACGGCGTGGGGTGCCGGGTCGGCGGGGAGGTGCGCGGTGGCGTACCGGGCACGCAGGGCCGCCCCGTGCCGGTCGGCGAGGTGGTCGGCGACCTCCCGGAGGGTGCCCCGGGCGAAGAAGAGCGTCGGGGAGACCGGAACGCCGAAGACGTCGGTCAGCCGCTGGGCGTAGGTCTTCAGGCTGAGCGAGTCGAAGCCGAACGCGCTGAGGTTCTCGTCCGGCACCAACCGGTCGGCGTCGAGCCGTAGCACCTCGGCAGCGACCGCGCGCACCTCGCTCCGCAGTCGCTCGGGCCAGTCGTCGGGGGCGTCGTTTGATGCCCCACCGGACTGGACCGTGCCGGCTCCCGCCGGCACAGCCCCGACCGGCGGTTGATCGCCGGCGGCTGCGGCGGGCAGCACCACGGTCTGCGACCAGCCCCGGGCGAGGGCCAGGTCGAGGATGTCGAGCCCGTCGGTGGTGGAGAGCGGCACCACCCCGGTCGAGCGCAAATACAGGTCCTCACCCGGCAGGTGCATGCCCCCGTCCGCCCAGAGCGGCCAGTTGAGTACGGCGGTGGCGCCGCGACGCTGCCCGGCGGCCCGTCGGGCCTCCCGCCACTCGCCGAAGGCGTCGAGGAACCGGTTGGCCACCCCGTACCCGCCGAGGCCGAAGTCGCCAAGCACGGCGGCGGCCGAGGAGAACAGGACCACCGCGTCGAGGTCCTCGTCCCGGGTCGCCTCGTCCAGCGCCAGCACGCCCGTCACCTTGGGGCGCAGCGTGGCGGCCAAGCCCGAATCGTCCACGTCGGTCAGTGGGCGGGGGTCCAGCACGCCGGCCGCGTGCACCAGCACGTGCGTCCCGCCGTACCGCTGCCGCAGCCGGGCCACGAGGTCCCGGGCGGCGGTCGGGTCGGCCACGTCCGCCGACAGGTAGACCGCGTCGGCGGCGCCCTCGCCCCGCAGGGCGGCCAGCACGGCTTGTCCGTCGGCGGTCAGCGGCGAGCGACCCACCAGCACCATCCGGCCGTGGTGGCGGCGGGCCAGGTGAGCGGCGACGATCCGGCCGAGTCCACCCATGCCTCCGGTAATCATGCAGACCGCGCCGGGGCGGATCCGCACCGCCGGGCCGGTGGCCACGTCGGCCGGACGCAGTCGGCGGACCAGCCGTGCGCCGCCCACGTGGCGGACCTCGGGATCCGACCCGTGCCACTCGGCCAGCGAGCGGTCGACACATTCCGCCGGCGGGAGGTCGCCGCCGACCCCGACCGTGCTGAACCGCAGGTCCGGCACGGCCAGCCCGGCAGAGCCGGCAAGCGCCGCCACCGCCTCGGCGTGCGGCTCGGGTGCGGCGGCGTGCCGGATGACGGTGATCATGCGGCGCACCGGCAGGCCGGCCCGGCCGATCGCCCGGACCAGGCGCAGCGCCGCGCCGACGGTCCGGTCCACCGGGTCGGGAACCTCGTCGTGCAGCGGCCACAGGTGCAGCACCCCGTCGGGTACCGGTCCCTCGGCCAGCGCCGCCGCTAGGCGGTCGAAGTCGTCCGCGCGGGCGGGGTCGACCCGGTGGACGGTCAGCGCCGGGCCGCCCACCGCACCGGCCGTCCCGGCGGCTCCGTTGGGACGAACCAGGATCAGCCGGGTCGACGGCCAACGGACCCGCACGTGACGGGCGTCGTCGTCGGTGCCGAGCAGCAGCAGGGTGGCCGGCGCGTCACCGCCGCCCGGGGCCGGTGCCGGCTCCCAGGCCGGCGCGAAGAGGCCAGCCGCGGCCGGCGCCTGCGGCACACCGACCGCCTTGGCGACCGCCGGCGTCGGGACGGCCGGCACAGTGGCCGCACGGGCGGCCGGCGGGGCCGGTAGCCGGTAGACCTCGCGGGCGAACCGGTACGTGGGCAGCGGCACCGGCCGGGGAACGTCACCTGGGTGCAGCCCGTGCCACGGCACCGGTACACCGGACACCCACGCGCGGGCCAGCGCGGCGATCCGGCGCCGGTCGACCAGGAGCGCCACGTACGCCTGCCCGTCGTCGCCGTCGAGCAGGCCGGCCACCGCGTCGTCGGACGTACCGGCTCGGCCGCGCACCACGCCCGCGACCTGCCGCCCGGCGGCGAACGCGCGCAGCCGGTCGGCCAGCTCGTCGAGGCTGCCGGCCAGCACCGCGAGCCGTTCCGGGCACGCGGTCCGCCGCTCCTGCAGGGTGTACGCCACGTCCGCCAGGCGCGGGCGGTCCGCCCGGTCCGGACGGCTGACCGCGTCGGCCAGCGCCAACGCGTACTCCCGCAGCGCCTCGCCGGTGCGGGCCGAGACCGGCACCAGGTGCTCACCGGCCGGCGGCAGCCGGTGGTGCCCGCCCGTCCCGGGCGCCTCCTCGACGAGCACGTGTCCGTTGGTGCCGCTGATGCCGAACGCGCTGACCGTGGCCCGTCGGGGCGCACCGGCCGGCGCCGGCCAGGGGCGGGCCTCGGTGGTCAGGTAGAACGGCGAGTCGTCCAGCGCGAGCAGCTCGTTGGGCTCAGTGACGTTGATCGACGGCGGGATGGTCCGGTGCCGGATCGCCTGGATCACCTTGATCACTCCGGCCACGCCGGCCGCCGCGGCGGTGTGGCCGATGTTGGCCTTGACCGAGCCGAGGGCGCAGTAGTCCCGCTCGTCGGTGAACCGCCGGTGGGCGCGGGTCAGTGCCTCGGCCTCCACCGAGTCACCGAGCCGGGTGCCGGTGCCGTGCGCCTCGGCGTACCCGATGGTCCGCACGTCGATGCCGGCGCGCCGGTAGACGTCCACCTCCAGGTTGGTCTGGGAGCGGGCGCTGGGCGCGGTGAGGCCATTGGTGGCGCCGTCGTGGTTGACGGCGCTGGCCCGGATCACCGCGTAAACGTGGTCGCCGTCGCGCCGCGCAGCGGTCAGCGACTTGAGGGCCAGCACGCCGACGCCCTCGCCGGGGACGAACCCGTCGGCGGCGGCGTCGAACGGCCGGCACTGGCCGCTGGCGGAGAGCACACCGAGGTTGCTCATCGCCACGTGGAACCGGTGCGAGCCGGAGACGAAGACACCCCCGGCCAGCGCCAGTTCGCTCTCGCCCGCCCGGATGCTCTGCACCGCCAGGTGCAGCGCCACCAGGGACGACGAGCAGGCGCTGTCGACCGCGACGCTGGGGCCGCGTAGGTCGAGCACGTACGAGATCCGTCCGACCAGGACGGACGAGTACCCGCCGAGGGTGACCCCGGCCTCCAGAGGCAGCCCTGCCTCCTCCGCGCGGGCCGGAAGGTCGCTGCCGGTGGTGCCGGCGAACACGCCGCAGGCCAGCCCGGCCAGCCGTGGAGCCGGGTAGCCGGCGTCCTCCAGGGCCTTCCAGGCGTGTTCCAGGAACAGCCGCTGCTGCGGGTCGGCCAGTTCGGCGTCCCGGCCGGACATGCCGAAGAAGAGCGGGTCGAACCGGTCGACGTCGGGCACGAACCCGCCCACCCGGCAGTGCGTGGTGTCCGGCCGGTCCGGGTCCGGGTCGTAGTGCGCGTCGATGTCCCAGCGGTCGGCCGGTACCTGCTCGACGGCGCACCGCCCGGCCACGATGGCCGCCCAGAACTCGTCCGGGTCCCGGGCGCCGGGGAACGCGCAGGACATGCCGACGACGGCGACAGCTCCGTCGTCGGACGCCGGCTGAGGAGCCGCCGGCCCATTCTGGTCGGCCACGGGGCCGGCGGTCACCGGCGCGTTGACACCGGTCGCCGGGGCACCGTCGGCGGGGGTGTCGACGACGGGGACGGGAAGCGGCGCGCCCGTGGCACGGG
>NZ_SMKJ01000203.1:0-13296 GCF_004348615.1 Micromonospora sp. KC207 | reverse complement strand
GGGTGGGGGCGTGGCAGGGTGATCAGGTGACCGACTCCGTACCCTCCGACCAGGCCGCCTCCGGCACCGACCTCGCCGGCCCGACCGATCCCGCCGGCTGGCTGACCCTGCCGGACGTCGCCGAGCGCCTCGACCTGTCGATCAGCAAGGTCCACCAGATGATCCGGGACCGCGAACTGCTCGCCGTCCGCCGCGACGGCGTGCGGAAGGTCCCCGCCGACCTGGTGGCCAACCGCACCGTGCTCAAGCACCTGCCCGGCGTGCTCACCCTGCTCGCCGATGCCGGCTACGACGACGAGGCGGCGCTGCGCTGGCTCTACGAGCCCGACGACACCCTCTCCGGCGGCACCCCGGCCGTCACGCTCGGCGGCGACCACGCCCGCGAGGTCAAGCGCCGAGCCCAGGCCCTCGGCTTCTGACCGGTGGAGTCAGTCGGCTGGCTGCCGGAGTCAGCCGGCTGACCGGTGGAGTCAGCCGGCGCGGCGGGTGGCGGCGATGGCGAGGTCGACCAGCGTCTGCCGCGCCTCGGTCTCCAGGTCGACGGCGGCCAGCGCGGCGAGCGCCGTCTCGGTCAGCGCGGCGATTCGCTCCTCGGTGCGGGCCAGCGCCCCGGTCGAGGTGATCAGCTCGCGCAGCCGGGCCAACGCGTCGGCGTCCAGCTCCGGGTCGCCGAGCCGGTCCAGCAGCAGCGCGCGGCCCGCGTCGTCGCTCGCCTCCACCGCCGCCGCGACGAGGTACGTCCGCTTGCCCTCGCGCAGGTCGTCACCGGCGGGCTTGCCGGTCTGCGCCGGGTCGCCGAACACCCCCAGCACGTCGTCGCGGAGCTGGAACGCCTCGCCCAGCGGCAGCCCGTACGCCGAGTAGGCCGCCCGCACGTGGGCGGGTGCGTCGGCCAGCGCCGCGCCCAGCAGCAGCGGACGCTCGACGGTGTACTTGGCCGACTTGTACCGGGCGACCTTGCCCGCACGTTCCACCGACGTGTCGCCGGTGGCCTGGGTCAGCACGTCGAGGTACTGCCCGACGGTGACCTCGGTGCGCATCTCGTCGAAGACCGGCCGGGCGCGGGCGACGACGCGCGGGTCCAGCCCGGCGGAGTGCAGCAGCTCATCGGACCAGACGAGGCACAGGTCGCCGAGCAGGATCGCCGCCGCGTCGCCGAAGCCATCGGCGTCCCCGCCCCAGCCGGCCCCCCGGTGCCGGGCGGCGAACCGCCGGTGCACCGCCGGCTCGCCGCGCCGGGTGTCCGAGCGGTCCATCAGGTCGTCGTGGATCAACGCGCTGGCCTGCACGAACTCCAGCGAGGCCAGGGCGGTCACCACCTGATCCGCGTCGGCGCCGCCTGCCCCCCGGAACCCCCAGTACGCGAACGCCGGGCGCAGCCGCTTGCCGCCGCCCAGCACGAACGCCTCGATCGCCTCGGCCACCGGCACCAGAGCCACGTCGACGGCCGTCAGCCAGGTGCGCTGACCGGCCAGGAAACCGGCGAGGGCCTTGTCGATCCGCTGACGCAGGCCGGCACGGTCGACGGGGGATACGGGAGCAGCGTGGGTCACGCCCCGACGCTAGCGGGTCGCCCGGTGAGCTGCCGCATCGGCGGTGCGTGGCGTGTCGGTGCCGTCCGCCCGCTTCCGGTTTCCGCCCGGTGTGCCCGAGCGTCCCGGTGTGCCCGGTCGTTTTGGTGCGCTCGGTCGTCCCGGTGCGCCCGGTCGTCCCGGTGTGGTCGAGGGCAGGACCCGCACGCCTGCCTCGATGACGTACAGCTCGCGGCGGGCCATGGCGTCGCCCCGCCCGTCCAACTCGTATCCCTCCAGCCAGACCCAGCCGTGGTAGGTGTGCAGGTCCGTCCGGATCTTGATCAGTCGGAAGAAGACGGGCCGGACGAACTGCACGCTCGCCGCGCGGGTCAGGTGCAGCACGTCACCGGCCTTCACGGCTGTGCCTGTCCTGCCTGTCCCGCCACGCCCGTAGCGTCCGGCCGGCCCGGTCGAGGCGAGTGCAGGAGCCGTCGTCCCGGCACTTCGAGCAGACGTCGCGGTGGTGGAAGTCGACCACGTAGCCGGCCATCAGGACGCTGAACGGTGGCTCCGGCCGTCGCCGGGGGATCGCCACGGGTCACCGCCGGCGGGGGCGCTCGGTGGTGGGCGCGCAGCGCCACCGGCTGCTCCTGGCCGGCGGCGGATCACTCTGTGGCGTCTCTCGGTCGCCGTACGCGCCCGCCTGATGCGGGAACGTCGACCGCTCGACCACGTCCATCGCTGCGAATGAGACAGGCAGTCGCATGACGGTGAGACGGGAGCGAAACGTGAGCGACGTCGGATCTTCGGTGCCACGCCGTCAACTCGGCAGGCTGCTGCGGCAGGCGCGCGAGGAGGCGGGCATCAACCTGGAGGCCGCCGCCGAGGCTCTTGAGTGGTCCCGGGCGAAGATGTACCGGCTGGAGGGCGGCCAGACCTCGCTGCGGACCCACGACGTGACCCTGATGTGCCAGTTCTACGGCACGTCGGCCGAGCTGACGGAAGTGCTGGTGAGCCTCGCCAGGGAGAGCAAGGCGCGCGGCTGGTGGCACGCCTACGGTGAGGTCATCCCCGCCTGGTTCGAGCTGTACGTGGGACTGGAAGCCGCCGCCTGCCGGATCCGCCACTACGAGTCGAACCTGATACCTGGCCTGTTGCAGTCACCGGAGTACATGGCTGCCGTGTTCGCCACCAAGCAGAGCCGGACGCCTCAGGAAGTGGCGCAGAAGGTGGCGCTTCGAATGGAGCGTCAGAGACTCCTCAGCCGCCGAAGCCCCGCCGCGCCCCGCTTCGAGGCGATCGTCGACGAGTCGGTGATCCGCCGGCCGATCGAGGATCTTGAGGTGTGGCAACTACAGCTTGCTCACCTGGTGAACGCGTCACAGGCCCACAACGTGAGCTTTCGGGTGCTGCCCCTGACTGCGGGCCCGCACAAGGTATCCGTTGCCGGGGCGTTCATCGTGCTGGACTTTCCCGCCGTCGGCACTCGCCCGGCAGAGCCCTCCACGATCTACTGCGAGTCATTGACGGGCAGCCTTTATCTGGATCGCCCCAGTGAGGTCGAGGCATACTCTGACGCGTGGCAGACCCTGCAAGGGCTTGCCCTTGATGAGCGCGCGTCAGAGGACCTGGTGAGCACGGTGATCAAGGAGAGCTACGATGAGTGACCTGACTGGTGCCCGCTGGCGCAAGAGCACCCGTAGCGGCAACGAAGGCGCGTGTGTGGAGGTCGCGGACAACCTGCCCGGTGTCGTCGGCGTGCGGGACAGCAAGGACGTGGCGGGGCCGGCCCTCGTCTTCGCGCCCGCGTCCTGGGCGGCCTTCGTTGCGGGCGTGCGGGCGGCTGCCCTGAGCTGACACCGGCCGACCATGCCGGCGGGTTGACCGACGTGATGTCGGCGAAGTGGCGGTGTCCGGGCGACGGGATGCCGCCATGTCGGCGACATGGAGTCGATCATCATGTGCAGTTGCGGCGCGGGGCTGAGCCGGACCAGGTCCGGCTCAGCCCCGCCGTGCTTTGTCCGGCCGTCCCGCTGACCGGACCGCCACCGCGCGCCCGGCCGGAGTCGGCCGAGGTGGGCCAGCGGCACCAGGCCGGTGTGCGTGGTGGGGAAGGGCGGCCGGTCGGTCTCGGGACAACGAACCCGGCTCATCCTGAGCAACGACTGCTCAGCCCGGCCTCGACCCAGCTGCCGACTCGGGTGAGCAATGGCCGGGACATCGACGGGTCTCTGAACATTACGACTTGACGAACGGCGTGTTATCGCTCACAGTCGATGGTCAAGGACGACGACGCCTGCGGCTGCCGGGCAAGCCGCTTCGTTGGTCTTGGATTGGCGTGCGCTAGGCCTGCGTGCGTGGTGTTAGCGCTCACATCATCGACGCGCGCGGCCGTCCCCGCGCTGCCCATCTCTGGTCATTGAAGGAGGATCATGTCTGCCTTGGGTGGATCGCCATCGATCGCGCCGCCGCCGTCGCGGCGGCGTGGGTGGCTGTCTCGGGTCGTCGCCGCCGGCGTGTCGGCCGTGGTGCTCGGCGTGGCCGCCGCAGCCGCGGTCTCGACGCCCGCCGCTGCGGCGACGGTCGACACGAACGCGTGGTACGTGTTGGTCAACCGCAACAGCGGCAAGGCCCTGGACGTCTACAACCTGGCCACGAACGACGGGGCGCGGATCACCCAGTGGACGCGCAACAACGGCAACCAGCAGCAGTGGCAGTTCGTGGACTCCGGCGGCGGCTACTACCGGCTGAAGTCGCGGCTGTCCGGCAAGGTGCTGGACGTCTACAACTTCTCCACCGCCAACGGCGGCAGCATCGTGCAGTGGAGCGACCTGAACGGCACCAACCAGCAGTTCCGGCTGGCCGACTCCGACTCAGGCTACGTCCGGTTCATCAACCGGAACAGCAACAGGGTGATCGAGGTGCAGGGCGCGTCGACCGCCGACGGCGGCAACATCGTGCAGTACGACGACTGGAACGGCAGCAACCAGCAGTGGCAGCTCGTCCGCGTCGACGGCGGGACGAACCCCACCACCCCGCCGCCGACGACGCCCCCGCCGGGCGGCACGTGCAACCTCCCCTCGACGTACCGGTGGTCGTCGACCGGCCCGCTGGCGCAGCCGAAGTCCGGCTGGGCGTCACTCAAGGACTTCACCATCGCCCCCTACCAGGGCAAGCAGTTGGTGTACGCCACCACCCACAGCAGCAGCGCCACCGGCGGCTGGGGTTCGATGAACTTCGGCCTTGTCGACAACCTCAACCAGCTCGGCTCGGCCCCCCAGAACACCATGAGCCAGAGCACCGTCGCGCCGTCGCTGTTCTACTTCGCGCCGAAGAACATCTGGGTTCTCGCCCACCAGTGGGGTCCGACGTCGTTCTCGTACCGCACGTCGACCAACCCGGCCAACGCCAACGGCTGGTCGGCCCCGCAGCCCCTGTCGACCGCGACGATCACCGGCTCCAGCACCGGCGTGATCGACCAGACGATCATCGGCGACGACCAGAACATGTACCTGTTCTTCGCCGGCGACAACGGCAAGATCTACCGCCAGATCATGCCGATCGGGAACTTCCCGGGCAACTTCGGCTCCAGCTACACGACCATCATGAGCGACACCTCGGAGAACATCTTCGAGGCGCCGCAGGTCTACAAGGTGCAGGGCCGCAACCAGTACCTGATGATCATCGAGGCCAGGACCAGCTCCTGGGAGCGCTACTTCCGCTCGTTCACGGCGACCAGCCTGAGCGGCACCTGGACGCCGAACGCGACGACCTACAACAACCCGTTCGCGGGCAAGGCCAACAGCGGTGCCACCTGGACCAACGACATCAGCCACGGCGAGCTGCTGCGCACCAGCGCGGATCAGACGAACACGATCGACCCGTGCAACCTGCAGCTCCTCTACCAGGGGCGTTCGCCCAGCTCCGACGGCGTCGACTACGGCCTCCTGCCGTACCGGCCGGGCCTGCTGACGCTGCAACGCTGACCGCGTGAGCCGACGCTAGCGGCGTGAGTTCGATCGAGTGGCGGGTCCGGCGCAGGCCGGGCCCGCCGCTCGCCCGTTCGGCCCCCGCGTCAGGCAGGCCGGTCGGGCCGGCTGCGCCGCCGGGTGGGGCGGGTGGCGTGCCGGGGCGGGCGGAGCCGCTCCGGGCCCCTCGGCCGCAGGCCGGCGCGGGGCGTCATGCCGCCGGCCGGTGGGCGTGCCGGGGCGGCCGGCAGCGCCCGGCGCGCGTGCCGGGCGTGCCTGGCGGCGTCGGCCAGCAGCTCCGCCGGCACGGCCAGGACCACGGCCAGCCAGCCCAGCCAGAAGGCCCCCGGCACCCGGAGCTGCCGCTCCCAGCGGGACACCTCGTGCCGGCTCAGCGTGGGCACGCCCGAGGCGGCGCACAGCTCGGCGGCGAGGGCCTGCTGGCTGCGGCCCCGGGCCCGCCGGAGCCGGGCGAGCAACGGCCCGAGCGGCTCCGGGCCGGGCGGCGTGGGCGGCGTCATGGGTCCTCCGGCAGGGTCGGCGCGAGGGCGGCGTCGACCCGCGCACCAGGCGGGACCGGCGCGCCGCCGGTCGGTGCTGACCCCCGCGCGGGCCCCGTCCGCGCTACCGCCTGTCTACCCCGCGGGTACGACGGTCCGCCCGGCCCGCCGTTCGTGCGGGGGCTCGTGCCGGGCTCGGGTGGCGGTCGCGTCAGGTGGGAACCTCCTGGGTGCGGTGCGTCCCGACCGCTAGAGTCGGTCCATGGCTCTTGGTCTCCCATCGGTCCTTCCCAATCCGCAGCCGGCGATCGGGGAGCTGATCCGTGACCGTCAGCCCACCTTCTCGTTCGAGTTCTTTCCGCCCAAGACACCGCAGGGCGAGCGGCTGCTCTGGCAGGCGATCCGCGAGCTGGAGTCGCTGCGCCCCTCGTTCGTGTCGATCACCTACGGGGCCGGCGGGTCGACCCGGGACACCACGGTCGCGGTGACCGAGCGGATCGCCACCGAGACCACCCTGCTGCCGATGGCGCACCTCACGGCCGTCAACCACTCCGTCGCCGAGCTGCGCAACGTCATCGGGCGGCTGGCCGGCGTCGGGGTGCGCAACGTGCTGGTCGTGCGGGGCGACCCGCCGGGCGACCCGGGCGGCGAGTGGGTCCGCCACCCCGAGGGGGTGCTCTACGCCGAGGACCTGGTGCGGCTGGTGCGCGACTGCGGTGACTTCAGCATCGGGGTGGCCGCGTTCCCGTACAAGCACCCGCGCTCGCCCGACGTGGCCAGCGACACCGCGCACTTCGTCCGCAAGTGCCGGGCCGGGGCGGAGTTCGCGATCACCCAGATGTTCTTCGACGCCGACGACTACCTGCGGCTGCGGGACCGGGTGGCGGCGGAGGGCTGCGACACCCCGATCCTGGCCGGGGTGATGCCGGTCACCCAGCTCAGCACCATCGAGCGGGCCGTGCAGCTGTCCGGGGCGCCCTTCCCGCCGGCCCTGGCCGCGCGCTTCGCCGAGGTGGCCGACGACCCGGAGGCGGTCCGCCGGCTCGGCATCGAGCAGGCGGCCGAGATGTGCCGGCGGCTGCTCGACGAGGGAGTGCCCGGCATCCACTTCATCACCCTCAACCGGTCCACCGCGACGCGTGAGGTCTGGCAGCAGTTGCAGGTCAGCGCGCGGGTGTGACCCCCATGGCGCGACACCACAGCGCCGGTGCCACGGTTGTTCCGTGGTGGGCACATCGCTGAACTGGGACGAGTACGCGACGGCGTGGGCGCGGCTGCACGGGGGCTTCGATCCCCGGGCGGCGGCCCCGGTGGTCCGCGCCTGGCTGCGGTTCGCCTACCACGTCGGATACGTGCTTGGCCGGCTCCGGGTCACCCCGACCGCCGTCACCGTCGCGGGGGTGCTGCTCTGCCTCTGCGTGCCACTGTTCGCCGTCCGGCCGGTGACCGGCCCGGTGATCGGGGCGCTGTTGGTGCTGGCCGCCTCGGTGGCCGACAGCGTCGACGGGGCGGTGGCGGTGGCCACCAACCGCACCACCAGGCTCGGCTACGTCTACGACTCGGTCGCCGACCGGCTCGGCGAGGCCGCCTGGCTGGCCGCGTTCTGGCTGGTGGGCGCGCCGGGCGCGCTGGTCGTCGCCGCCGGCGGGCTGTCCTGGCTGCACGAGTACGTCCGGGCCCGGGCGGTGTCGGCCGGGATGCGGGAGATCGGCGCGGTGACCGTGGGGGAGCGGCCCACCCGGGTCTGCGTGGCCCTGGTGGGGCTGCTGCTGGCCGGGCTGGCCGGGCTGATCGACCCGGACCTGACCGCCGGCACCATCACCATGGCCACTGCGGTCTGGGTGCTGCTGGCCGGCTTCGGGCTGGGCCAGCTGTTTTCCGCTGTCCGCCGCGCCCTCATCGAGGCCGGCTGACCCGCCGCCGGGCACCTCCTCACCCCCAAGCGGGGCCGATCTCGTCGGCGACGATCTGGGCGGAGAGGGCGACCATCGGCAGGCCGCCCCCGGGGTGGCTGGAGCCGCCGACCAGCCACAGGCCGGCCGCCGGCCCCCGGTTCGCCGGCCGCAGCAGGCCGCCGGCCGTGCCGTAGATCGAACCGCCGGGCGCGCCGGTGGCGGCGTCCAGGTCGGCCGGGGTGCGGACCTTCCGGAACACCAGCCGGTCGCGGACGTCCACGCCGCGCTCGGCGAGCACGTCGAGGACCCGATCGGCGTACGCGTCGGCCAGGCCCGGCCGGCGCCAGTCCACCGCGCCCGTGGCGGTGCCGTGGCGGGGGGCGTTGACCAGCACGAACCACGCCTCGTGCCCGTCGGGGCGCACGGCCGGGTCGTCGGCCACGGTGACGAAGACGGTCGGGGCGGGCGCGGGCCGGGCCCGCACGCCCCGCCCGGGGTGGCCGAAGACCGCGTCGAACTCGGCGTCGTAGTCGCGCGGGAAGAACACGTTGTGGTGGGCCAGGCCGCTCTCGCCGGCCACCCCGAGCAGCAGCACGAAGCCGGCGAGGCTGCGGTCGGTCAGCCCGGCCAGCCGGCGCGGGCTGGGCAGCAGGTCCCGGTAGAGGGTCAGCGCGTCGACGTTGGCGACCACCACGTCGGCGGGCACGGGCGCGGCGACCCCGGCGAGGCGTACCCCGTGGACCCGGCCGCCCGCCGCGTCGATCCGGGTGACCGTGGCGCCGGTCTGCACGACCACGCCCAGGTCCAGGCAGCGGGTCAGCAGCGCGTCGGCGAGGGTGCCCAGGCCGCCGCGCAGGTACCAGCCGCCGAACGCCAACTCGGCGTACGGGACGGCGACCAGCGCGGCCGGGGCCCGGCGCGGGTCGGCCCCGGTGTAGGTGGCGTACCGCTGCAGCAGCATCCGCAGCCGGGGGTCGGACAGGTGCCGGCGGCCCAGCCCGCGCAGGGTTCGGCCGGGGCCGATCGCGGCGAGGTCGCCCAGCCGCCAGGCCAGCGTGGCGAGGTCCAGCGGCGAGCCGATGGCCCGGCACAGGATGTCCCGGTGCGAGGCGTCCCAGACCCGGGCGGCGCGTCGCCACAGCCGCTGCCAGTCGGCGGCGGCCCGTTCGCCGAACGCCGCGCCGACGCGGGCGGCGAACTCGGCCGGGTCGGCGCAGGAGTCGAGGGTGGGCCCGTCGCCGGGGAAGACGTGCCGGACGATCGGGTCCAGCGGGGTCAGGTCGAGGTACTCGTCGAGCTTCGCGCCGGTCGCCTCGAACAGGTCGTGGAAGACCTCCGGGAGGGTGAGCAGGCTCGGCCCGGTGTCGAAGTGGAACGACCCGGCCGGGGTGTCGTGGACGTACCGGCCGAGTTTGCCGCCGACCGTGCCGGCCCGCTCGAGGACGGTCACCTCGTGCCCGGTGGTGGCCAGCCGGGCGGCGGTGGCCAGCCCGCCCACCCCGGCACCGACGACCACGATCCGTGCCATGGCGTGTCCTCCTAGCTGACCGGGCGACCCCGCCAGGACAGGCGGCGTCGCTTCCGCAGATGGTACGACCGCGCGGTCAGCCAGCCGAGGACCACGACCGACACGGGGTGGCCGAGCGCGTCGGGCCACCACCGGCCGCCGGTGGCGTGGGCGCTGACCACCCGCCCGGCCGCCCCGAACAGCCAGGCCAGCGCCGCCAGGGCCGCGACGGTCGGGACGCCCGCGAGCAGGGCGGCCAGCGCGACCAGCGGAGGAGCGGTGTAGAGCAGCAGCAGCGCCACGACCACGGCCGCCGCCGCCCCCGGATGACCGAACGAGGCCCACAGCGACTTGGTGTAGCCGTCGCGCAGTTGCGGCCAGTCGTCGTACATCCGGCAGGTGGCCAGCCGGGAGCCGTCGGCGAGGGCGATCCGGCCGCCGGAGCGTTTGACCGCGCGGGCCAGCTCGATGTCCTCCAGCACCCGGTCGGCCACGGCGGCGTGCCCGCCGGCCGCGGCATAGCCGGCCCGGTCGACCACGAGGAACTGCCCACCGGCCGCCGCCAGGGACGACCGCGGCGAGCGCTCCATCGCCCGCAGCGGCAGGAAGGTCAGCCACAGCCACTGGAGCAGCGGCTGCACCAGCCGGTCCGCCGCGGTCCGGGTCACGATCCTCGGGTACGGCGACAGCAGCGTCACCCGGGCGGCGCGTAGCTCGGCGACGGCCGCCGCCACCGCGTACGGGGCGAGGAGCACGTCGGCGTCGACGAAGGCCAGCGCGGTGGCGGCGGGGTCGGCCCGGGTGGCGAGCTGATGGCAGGCGTGCGGCTTGCCCAGCCAGCCCGGTGGCGGGGCGACGCCGGTGAGCAGGGTGACCCGGTCATCGTCGCCGGCGATCGCGCGGACCACGTCGGCGGTGCCGTCGGTGGAGCCGTCGTCGAGCACCACGATCCGCAGGCCGGGCACGCCCCGCTGGGCGAGCAGCGCCGCCAGGCACGGGGTGACCCGGTCGGCCTCGTCGCGCAGCGGCAGCAGCACCGCGACGGCCTCGGCGACCTCGACGGGCCCGCCGCTCGGGCGGCGTAGCCACCGGGTGGCGTTGACCCAGGTGTGCGCGGTGAGCGCGGCGACGCCGGCGAGCAGCAGCAGGACGCCGGTCATGTGGTCGCGTCGGCCGGCCGGCGTCGTTGGCGGTGGCGATCGCGGCCCAGCGCCAGGGCCAGCGGCACGGCGGCGCTCGCCATGCCGGCCGCGCCCCACACCGCCGACGCGGGCAGGCCGAGGAAGACCGCGTGGGCCAGGATGCTGGAGCCGTACGTCCACAGGTAGAGCGCGAACATCGGCGCGTCGCGCGGGCCGGCGCGGTCGACGGCCGGCCCGGCCAGCGGGCGCAGCGCCGCCATCAGCAGCACTGCGAAGATCAGCCAGCCGAAATAGTTGCTGACCGGGACGCCGGGCAGGCCGGGCAGGGCGGGGGTGGCGTCCCGCCACACCCAGTAGCCCTCGGCGACCATCTGCGGGTCGAGGAACAGGTCCCAGGCGGCCAGCCCGACGGCGGCGAGCGCCACCCGGGCAACACCGGGCGGGACGAGCCGGGCCGCCGCGAGCCAGGCGGGCCAGGCCATCCAGGTCCAGGCGAGAGGGATGATCAGCGGCACCCCGGCCAGCTTCGGGCCCAGCTCGCCGGAGTAGTCGTAGCTGCCGAACGGCAAGCCGGTGGCCACCCCGAGGGCCTCGATCGCGAAGCCACCGCCGGTGGCCACGGCGACCAGCGCCGCCGCCGCGCGGGGGCCCCGGCTGAGCAGCGCGTGGCCGACCGAGAGCAGGTACCCGAGCACGACGGTGGCCACGGTCAGCCCGGCCCGGGTGGCACCGGCGGTGAGCGGATAGCAGATCTGGGCCAGGACCAGCAGGCCCAGCCCCGCCCAGGGCAGCAGCGGCCGGACCCCGGCCCGGGGCGGTGGCGGGCGGAATCCCGCTCGGGGCGGCAGCGGCCGGACCTCGGCCCGGGGCGGCGGGTGCCGGGTCACGGGTCGGCCGGGCCCGGGGCGGAGGCGGTCGGGTCGGCCGGTCTGGAGGCGGCCGGGGCCGGGCTGGAGGAGGCCGGGTCGGCCGGGGCCGGCGCGGCGAGCGGCAGGTCCCGGCCGAGGATGCCGAACGGGCGTTCGTCGCCGGGGAAGTGGAAGTGGCGCAGCACGTCGACGAAGCCGAACCGGCGGTACAGCCGCCAGGCCCGGGAGCGCTGCTCGTCGGCCTCGGGCGTGGAGAGCAGGGTGGTGCTGCCCGAAGCCATGGTGAGCAGGGCGGTGAGCTGCCGGGTGCCCAGGCGGTGCCCCTGGGCGGGCGGCCGGACGTGCAGCTCGACCACCTCGAAGCAGTCGGTGAGCCAGCGCCGCCGGGCGTCGGCGGTCAGTGCCCGGTACACCTGGTCGTGCCACCACTGGCCGGGCGTGCCGACGTAGCCGTACCCGAAGCCGGCCAGGTGCCCCTCGGAGGTGAGGCTGGCGACGGCGCGGAAGCCGGGACGGCGCACGTGGGTGGCGATGTAGCCGCGCCGGGCCTCCAGCAGGTCGGCCCGGTAGTTCATCGCCTCGCCGTAGACGGCCACCACGTCGTCCAGCCGCCGGAGCAGATCGTCCGGCGTCCAGCGCACCAACCTCATGCCCGCCCATCCTTCGCCGTTGCCGCGTCGCCGTCGGCGACCCACCCCAGCACCGTCCGGTCGCCGACCACGTCGCGCACCTCGAACCGCGCGAAGAGTTCCTCCGCGTACCACCCCTCGGTGGGGGTGCGCGCGATCGCGGCGCGGTGCTCGGGGTGACGGTACGCGAACGCGACGAGGTCCACCGGGTCGCGCCACACGCTGACCGTGCCCTGCCAGCCCAGCGGGGCCTCGCCGACGCCGAACCGGGCCAGCAGGCCGGGCGCGGCGGGCAGGGCGGCGGCCACCGGCGGGACGGCCCGCCAGAAGGTGGCCGCCCGGCGGACCCGCAGCCGGGCCCGGGTCAGCGCCAGCACCGGGCCGGCGACCCGGCCGCCGGGCGGCTCGCCGAACGGCCGCTGCCCGGACCACTCGCCCCGGCTGGCCAGCGGACGCAGGTCGACCCGTACCCGGGAGCGGGCGATCCGGGCCCAGGAGCGGCCCACCGGCGAGGCGTCGAAGCCTGCCGCGTCGGCCGCGGAGTCCCAGACCGCGAGGGCCGCCCAGCGGGTCGGGTCGGCGTCGCCGGGGCCGAAGCCGGTGCCCGTCCCGGTGCCGAGCAGCTTGCCGAACCGTACCCCGGGGGTACGGCGCAGCCGTGGCGGGTGCGCCGCCATCCGGGCCAGCGCACCGGGCAGGGCGGACCGACCGATCCGCCAGATGTGCAGGGTGACCAGCTCCGGGACGCCGTTCACGCCACGTCGGTCGCGGTGCCGGCGGTGATCCGCAGCAGCTCCGCGTACGTCGTGGGGAAGACGGCCTGGGGCACCCCGCCGGCGGCCCAGACCTCGTCGTGCTGCCCCAAAGCCGGGTCGACGAGGGTGCGCAGCGGCTCGGGGTGGCCGAGCGGGGCGACCCCGCCGATCGGTTGGCCGGTGTGCCTGCGGACGAACTCGGGGGTGGCCCGGCGTAGATGGTCGAAGCCGAGACGCGCGGCCAGGCCGGCGATGTCCACCCGGTGCGCGCCGGAGGTGAGCACCAGCAGCGGCGCGTCGTCGGCGTCGAACACGAGCGAGTTCGCGATGGCGCCGACGGCGACGCCGAGCGCGTCGGCCGCCGCTGCGGCGGTGTGCACCGCGTCGGGCAGCAGGCGGACCTCGCTGGGCCGGCCGGAGCCGTCCCGCGCGCCCGCGGCGTCGAGGGCCTCCTGCACGGCCCGCACGTTCGGGTGTGGCTGCATGTCGCCCATTCTCCCCGCCGCCTCCCCGCCCC
>NZ_SMKJ01000202.1:0-13326 GCF_004348615.1 Micromonospora sp. KC207 | reverse complement strand
ACTCCCTCGGCCTGTTCCAACAACGCCCCTCCAGCGGCTGGGGCACCCCCGAACAGATCACCAACCCCGAATACGCCACCACCGCGTTCCTCAAGGGCCTACGCCAGGTCGACGGCTGGCAGAACATGCCCCTGACCGACGCCGCCCAGACCGTCCAGGTCTCGGCCTACCCCGACGCATACGCCCAATGGGAACAGCAGGCCGCCGACCTCGTCGCCCAGCACTGGAACAACTGACTCCACACCACCACCGGCCGGGCCCCGTTTCGGGGGCCCGGCCGGTGGTGTTTGCGGGGCGTACCCGTCAGACGCGGTAGCCGGCGGCGCGGGCGGCCTGGCGTTCGCGGCGGCGGTCCCTGCGGCGGCGCAGGAACCAGACGGTGAACGCGACCAGGCCGAGCAGGAAGGCCAGCACCAGCACCGGCAGGATGATCGCGGCCAGGGACACGACGACGCTGGTGGCGTCCTCGGCGGTGCTGGCGACCGGGGCGCCGAAGCCGGCGGTGGTCGCGTTGATCACGGGGCGGGCGGCGGACTTGAGCAGGTGCACGCCCAGGGCGATGAGCACGCCGGTAACCACCGGCACCCAGTCGTTGGACGAGAAGAAGCTGCTGGGATCGCTCACGGTGACCGTCTCGGAGGTGGAGCCGGCGCCGAAGGCGAGGCCGCCGGCGGTCGGCCGGACCACGGTCTGGACGACGTCGTTGACGTGGTCGAGCACCGGTACCTTGTCGGCGACGACCTCGACGGTGAGCAGCACCGCGAGGATGGCGACGACCCAGCCGTTGCCCAGCCACTGCCAGCCGCTGGGCAGGTCGATCAAATCGGTGTAGCGGGCCAGCAGTCCCATGGTCAGCAGGGGTATGTAGGCGTTCAGGCCGGCCGACGCGGCAAGCCCGGTACCCGTGAGCACTTCGAACACGGTCTCAGCATGGCACCGGCACGCCAGTGCCGCTCGACGGCGAACGCCGGGGTCTCCGCTACCCTCGTCGGGTGCGGCTGGTAATTGCGAAGTGCTCGGTGGACTACGTCGGACGGCTCTCGGCTCACCTGCCGCTGGCCACACGCCTGTTGATGGTGAAGGCGGACGGGTCGGTGTCGATCCACGCCGACGACCGGGCGTACAAGCCGTTGAACTGGATGAGTCCACCCTGTCGGCTGGAGGAGGCCCCCGGCGTGTGGCGGGTGGTCAACAAGGCCGGCGAGGAGCTGCGGATCACCCTGGAGGAGGTCCTCCAGGACACCTCGTACGAGCTGGGTGTCGATCCTGGCCTGCGCAAGGACGGCGTCGAGGCGCATCTCCAGGAGTTGCTGGCGGCCAACCCGGCAACGCTGGGCGAGGGGTACACCCTGGTCCGCCGGGAGTACATGACGGCGATCGGGCCGGTGGACCTGCTCTGCCGGGACGCCAACTCCGGTGCCGTCGCCGTCGAGGTGAAGCGGCGGGGCGAGATCGACGGGGTGGAGCAGCTCACCCGCTACCTCGAACTGATGAACCGTGATCCCCTGCTCGCCCCGGTCACCGGCGTCTTCGCCGCCCAGGAGATCAAGCCGCAGGCCCGGGTCCTGGCCACGGACCGGGGCATCCGGTGCGTGGTGGTCGACTACGACAAGCTGCGCGGCATCGAGCGCGACGAGCTGACCCTGTTCTGACCGCCCGCACGACGGAGCCGGGTCAGCGCCGCCGGCCGTACAGCAGCTTGGTGACCTTGACCAGGCGGGCGACGTCGGCGGGGGTGCGCTCGAAGGTCGTCGCCGGCAGCAGCGACCGGGCCCGGCGGCGGGTGATCGCCTTGGGCCGGCCGAATTCGCGCAGCCCGTCCTCGCCGTGGATCCGGCCGAAGCCGGACTCGCCGACCCCGCCGAACGGCAGGGTGGACATCCCCGCGAAGGTCAGGGTGGAGTTCACCGCGGCCATCCCCGAGCGCAGCCGCCGCGCGATGGCCACCGCCCGCCGCCGGCCGAAGACCGAACCCCCCAGGCCGTACGGGAGCGCGTTTGCGCGGGCGACCGCCTCGTCGGCGTCGCGGACCCGGTTGATCGTCAGCGTCGGGCCGAAGGTCTCCTCCCGGACGGCGAGCGAGTCCTCCGGCAC
This sequence comes from Micromonospora sp. KC207, assembly GCF_004348615.1. Classification (NCBI taxonomy): domain Bacteria; kingdom Bacillati; phylum Actinomycetota; class Actinomycetes; order Micromonosporales; family Micromonosporaceae; genus Micromonospora; species Micromonospora sp. KC207. Next base: position 11,232 of record NZ_SMKJ01000202.1, on the reverse strand, counting down.
GTCGACCAGGATGGTGGGACGCACGTACGGCGGCTGCACCGCGTCGGTGCCGCCGAGGACCGCCTGCCCGCCCCGGGCCAGCGCGTCGTCGATGTGCCGGCGGATCACGTCGAGCTGACCGGGCATGGTGATCGGGCCGATGTCGGCCCCGTCGGCGCCGACGGTCAGCCGACCCGCCCGCTCCACGACCTTGCCGACGAACGCGTCGAAGACGGGCTCGACGGCGTACACCCGCTCGATGCCGATGCAGGTCTGGCCGGCGTTGGTGAGCCCGCCCCAGACGCACGCCTCGGCGGCGGCGTCCAGGTCGGCGTCGCTGTCGACGATCATCGCGTCCTTGCCGCCGGCCTCCAGCAGGACCGGGGTGAGCGTCTCGGCGCAGGCGGCCATCACCTTCTTGGCGGTGACCGTCGAGCCGGTGAAGGCCAGCTTGTCGACCCCAGAGCGACACAGGGCCGCGCCGACGTCGCCGAGGCCGTGTACGGCGGTGAAGACGGGCTGCTCGGGCACCACCTCGGCGAGGCTGTCGACCAGCCACTGACCGACGACCGGGGTGTACTCGCTGGGCTTCAGCACGACGGTGTTGCCGGCCGCGAGCGCGTACGCGCTGGAGCCGACCGGGGTGAAGATCGGATAGTTCCACGGGCCGATGACGCCGACCACCCCGTACGGCTGGTATTCCAGGTGGCCGGAGAACTCGGCCAGGACGAGCCGGGAGCGCACCCGGCGCGGGCCGAGCACCCGGCCGGCGTTGCGGGCGGCCCAGTCGATGTGCTCGATCGCGGTGAGGACCTCGACGATCGCGTCCGGAATGGGCTTGCCGCCCTCGGCGTGCATCAGCTCGGCCAGCTCCTCGATCCGCCGGGCGAGGACGCCCCGCCAGCGCAGCAGCCGGGCCCGGCGGCCGGCGAAGCCGAGCCCCGCCCACCAGCCGGCTGCCTCGCGGGCCCGGTCGACCGCCCGCGCGACGTCGGCCTCGGCGGAAACCGGCAGCCGACCCACCTCCGCGCCGGTGGCGGGGCTGGTGGACACCAGCCGCCCGTCGGAGACGATCGGGGTACCCGGGACATGCACAGCCGTCATGGCGGAAGTCTAGACGCCGAAGCTACTCGTCGGTAGGTGATCGATGGGCCGGGTGACCGGTTCCCGACAGGGCGGCCGACGGCCCTGGTGCGCTGCGGCGAAAGCCGAACCGGCTAACGGGAGTTGACCGCCCGGAGGCCGGGAGGTGACCGGGCGGTGGTGGGGTTGATTACCGAGTGATGGCAGGCTGACGCCGGATACCGGTGGCTGGAGGCTGACCGTCCATGGAGGATTTCCCGGAACTGATGCCGCTGCTGACGGTGGCGGGTGGACCGATGCGTGGGGCGAGCTTTCGGCTCAGCGCCACGCCCCACGTGATCGGCCGCGCGCCCACCGCGCAGGTCAGCGTCGACGACCCGCACCTGAGTCGCCGGCACGCCAGCGTACGGCTGACCGGCGACGGGGTGTGGCTGGAGGACCTGGGCTCGACCAACGGCACCTGGCTGAACGACCGCCGGATCGAGGTGCCGGAGCTGCTCTCCGACGGGGACGTGATCCGGCTGGGCCGCACCGAGCTGCGCTTCTTCGACCCGGGCCTGGCCCGGACCGACCCGGTGGGGCTGCGGCTCGGGCCGAAGCGCCGGGACCGCCGGCCCACCCTGCCGCTGCCCGTCGCCGCCCCGACGGCCGCCCACATCTGACGCCCTCTCACTTCATGTGGGTCGACCACATGGAGCCAACCGGCCCGGCGTGACAGCATGCCGCGGATGGAGAGCACGCAGCGCACTGTGCGGGGCAACGGGATCGTCCAGCGGGTCCGGGTGGCCGGGCCGCCCGACGGCCCGCCCGTGCTGCTGGTGCACGGCAACTGCTCGTCCTCGGCGTTCTGGGAGCCGCTGCTGCGGCGGCTGCCCGACACCCTCCGGGTGGTCGCCCCGGACCTGCGCGGGTACGGCGACACCGACACCGTCGGAGTGGACGCCACCCGGGGGCTGCGGGACTTCGCCGACGACGTCGCCGCCCTGCTCGACGCCCCGGGGATCTTCGGTCCCGGCGCGCGGCCGGTGGTGGTCGGGCACTCCCTCGGCGGGGGCGTGGCGATGCGGCTGCTGGTCGACCGCCCCGACCGGGTGGCCGGGGTGCTGCTCTCCGCGTCCGTCTCCCCGTACGGCTTCGGCGGCACCCGGGACCTCGACGGCACCCCGACCACACCCGACTTCGCGGGCACCGGCGGCGGCACCGCGAACGCCGACTTCGTGGCCCGGCTGATCGCCGGCGACCGGGGTGCGGATGCTCCGGCCAGCCCCCGCAACGTGCTGCGGACCGCGTACGTGGCGGACCCGGCGTCGCTCGGCGACGACGAGGAACTGCTGCTGGACAGCCTCCTGTCGACCGCGACCGGGGACGGCAACTACCCCGGCACGGCGGTCGCGTCGCCGCACTGGCCCGGCACCGCGGCAGGCGGCAGCGGGGTGCTCAACGCACTCGCCCCGGCCCACTTCCGCATCGCCGACGAGTTGGTCGCCGTCGCCGGCAAACCCCCGATCACCTGGGTACGCGGCGACGCCGACGTGATCGTCTCGGACACCTCGCTGTTTGACCTGGCGTACCTCGGGTCGCTCGGGGCGGTGCCGGGCTGGCCGGGGGAGCGGGACTGCCCGCCCCAGCCGATGGTCGGGCAGACCCGGGCGGTGCTCGACCGGTACGCTGCGGCTGGCGGGACGTACCGGGAGGTCGTGCTCCCGGGCTGCGGGCACAGCCCGCACCTGGAGCGGCCTGCGGAGTTCGTCGCCGAGCTGCTGGCCCTGACCGAACAGGCCGGGTGACATACCCACCGCGTCTCGACAGCGGGCCGTCACGTGGCAGACTCGCGCGCATAACCTTAGTGACCGTTCATGCGGTCCCGCGGCGCATCGGGCACGCGGTCCCGCGGAGCATTGGGGAGGCCGGTCGTGGCGCGCGAGTTCACCAGCGTGGGCGTTGTGGGACTGGGCACCATGGGTGCCGGCATCGTGGAGGTCTTCGCGCGCAACGGCATCGACGTGGTCGCGGTGGAGATCTCCGCCGCCGCCCTCGAACGCGGCAAGGTCACCCTCACCGGCTCGACCGACCGGGCCGTCGCCCGGGGCAAGCTCGCCGAGGCCGACCGGGACGCCCTGCTGGCCCGAGTCGACTTCCAGGTCGGACTGGACGCGCTGCACTCGGTCGACCTGGTGATCGAGGCGGTCCCCGAGCACCTCGACCTCAAGCAGCGGCTCTTCGCCAACCTGGACCGGGTCTGCAAGCCCGAGGCGATCCTCGCCACCAACACCTCGTCGTTGTCGGTCACCGAGATCTCCGTTGCCACCGGCCGGCCCAGCCAGGTCATCGGCATCCACTTCTTCAACCCGGCCCCGGTGATGAAGCTGGTCGAGGTGGTCCGCACGGTGGTCACCTCCGCAGACGTGGTCGCCGACGTCGAGGCGCTGTGCGCCCGGCTCGGCAAGGTCGACGTCACCATCAGCGACCGGGCCGGCTTCATCGCCAACGCGCTGCTCTTCGGCTACCTGAACCACGCGGTCGGCATGTTCGAGTCCCGGTACGCCACCCGCGAGGACATCGACGCCGCCATGAAGCTCGGCTGCGGCCTGCCGATGGGCCCGCTCGCCCTGATGGACCTGATCGGCCTCGACACCGCGGCTGAGATCCTGGACACCATGTACCGGCACGGCGGGCGGGACCGCCGACACGCCCCGGTGCCGCTGATCAGGCAGATGGTCACCGCCGGCCTGCTCGGCCGCAAGTCCGGCCGGGGCTTCTACACCTACGAGCGGCCGGGCTCGCCGAAGGTCGTACCGGACGAGCTGACCCCGGGCGAGACGCGACCGGCGGCCGGCGACGGCACCCGCGCCGTCGGCAGGGTTGGTGTCGGGAGCGTGAGGAGTGAGCTTGCGAGCCCCGCAGGCGCGACCCGGGTTGGTGTCGTCGGTTCCGGCCCGATGGCCACCGGGATCATCGAGGTCTTCGCCACCGCCGGGTACGAGGTGATCTCGGTGACCCGGGGCGCGGAGAAGTCCGCGAAGGTCTGCGAGGCGGTGAAGACCTCCCTGGACAAGGGCGTCGTGCGGGGCAGGATCGGCGAGGCCGACCGGGACGCCGCGCTCGGCCGGGTCACCTGGTCGGCGACCCTCGACCACCTGGCCGAGGTCGACCTGGTCGTCGAGGCCGTGGTCGAGGAGCGCAGCGTCAAGAAGGCCCTCTTCGCCAGCCTCGACGAGATCTGCAAGCCGGGCGTAGTGCTCGCCACCACCACCTCGTCGCTGCCGGTGATCGACCTCGCGATGGCCACCCAGCGGCCGGCCGACGTGGTCGGGCTGCACTTCTTCAACCCGGCGCCGGTGATGCCGTTGGTGGAGATCGTGCGGACCATCCGCACCTCCGGGGAGACCAGCGCCACCGCCCGCGCCGTCTGCGCGACGCTCGGCAAGACCGGCGTGATCTGCGGCGACCGGGCCGGTTTCGTGGTCAACGCGCTGCTCTTGCCGTACCTGAACGACGCGGTGAGGATGCTGGAGGCGAGCTACGCCACGGCCGATGACATCGACCACGCGATGAAGCTCGGCTGCGGCTACCCGATGGGCCCGTTCGAGCTGCTCGACGTGGTCGGCCTCGACGTCGCGCTGGCCATCCAGCGCGAGCTGTACCTGGAGCTGCGCGAGCCCGGCTTCGCCCCGGCACCGCTGCTGGAGCACCTCGTCACCGCCGGGTACCTGGGCCGCAAGACCGGGCGCGGCTTCCGCGACCACACCCGCCGCTGAGCGGGGCCGCGCAGGAGCCCGGCACGCCGCGCACGTCACCAGGCCACGGCCCGCGGCTGACCGTACGCTTGGTAGTCGTGAGCCCCCGTCGCAACCGTCCCCGTCGGGACGAGCACGCCCACCTGGACGCCGACCGGGCCCGCCACGGGGTGCCCACGGTGCAGCAGTGGCGCGACGGCGACTGGCAGGTGCGCGGGATCAGCGGCGGAGCGTCGGTCAAGACGTACCGCTGCCCCGGTTGCGACCAGGAGATCCGCCCCGGGGTGGCGCACCTGGTGGCCTGGCCGGCCGACGACCGGGGCGACCTCACCGACCGCCGGCACTGGCACAGCGGGTGCTGGCGGGCGCGGGACCGGCGCGGCCCGGGAATCCAGCGCGGCCGTGGCGCCCCCCGCTACGGCTGAGCGATCTGGATCACCCTGTTTCCGCCCGGGCGGGCGGCACCGGCGGCGACGCGCGAGACTGGGACGGTGAGCACACCGATCCGCGCGTCCTCGATCCTGCCCGGGCACCGCGAGGACATCGAGCTGCACACCGCCGACGGCCTGCGCCTCGTCGGTGAGCTGGCCCGCCCGGTCGATCGGGACCCGGCCGGCGCGCTGGTCTGCCTGCACCCGCTGCCGACCCACGGCGGAATGATGGACAGTCACGTCTTCCGCAAGGCCGCCTGGCGGCTGCCGGCGCTGGCGGACCTGGCCGTGCTCCGGTTCAACACGCGCGGCACCAGCAGCGTGCGGGGCACGAGCGAGGGCGCGTTCGACAACGCGGTCGGCGAGCGCTTCGACGTGGCCGCCGCCATCGAGTACGCCGAGTTCGCCGAGCTGCCGAACGTCTGGCTGGTCGGTTGGTCGTTCGGCACCGACCTGACCCTGAGGTACGGCTGCGACCCGGCGGTGGCCGGCGCGATCCTGCTCTCCCCGCCGCTGCGCTTCTCCACGCCCGAGGACCTCGCCCGCTGGGCGGAGACGGGCAAGCCGCTGACCGCCCTGGTGCCCGAGTTCGACGACTACCTGCGCCCGGAGGAGGCCCGGCAACGCTTCGCCGCGGTGCCGCAGGCCGAGGTGGTCGGGATGCCCGGCGCGAAGCACCTGTGGGTGGGTGACGCCGAGACCGTGCTCGACGAGATCGTCCGCCGGGTCAACCCGGCCGCCCCGCTGCCCCTGCCGCGCACCTGGGACGGCCCGATGGAGACCGGCGACGTCAGCGCGTACGCCGACCGGACCGTCGCCTCCTTCGCCGACGTCCCGGTGCCGGGCCCGAGCGCCGCGAGCGCCGACTGAACCCGTTTTCGACGCTCGTCAGCGCCGGTCCTGGCGGGGCAGCACCACCTCGCGCAGGATCAGCTGGAGGGCGGCCACCGTCGGGATCGCGATCAGCGCGCCGACCACGCCCATCAGCGACACCCCGAGCAGCGCGGCGAGCAGGGCGGCCACCTCGTTGACCTCGACCGAGCGGCGCATCACCTTCGGGTAGATCAGATAGTTCTCCACCTGCTGGTAGACCACGAGGAACGCGACGCAGGCGATCCCCACCGGCAGGCCGGTGGCGAAGCCGACCAGGCTCACCACCACCGCGCCGAGGGTGGCACCGATCTGCGGGATCAGGTCGGCCACCGCGACCACCACGGCCAGCGCGAACGGGTACGGCAACCCGACGACCAGCGCGAACACGAAGGTGGTCACCCCGGCCAGCACGGCAATGCTCAGCGCGCCCACCATGTACGCGCCGACCTTCGCCAGGATCTCGTCCCCGATGAGCCGCACCCGGCGTCGGCGGGAGCGGGGGACCAGCGCGTACCCGACGCGGCGCAGCCGGTCGAAGTACGCGAGGAAGTAGATCGTCAGCACCAGCACGGTGAGCGCCCGGAAGACCGTGCCGAAGATGAGCTGGGCCCCGCCGAGCACCCCGCCCAGCGCCCGCCCGATCGTGTCGGCGTCCGCCGCGGCCTTGACCTTGTCCATCACGTCGTACCGCACGACGAAGTCGTTGACGGCCTTGTTGCGACGCAGCTCCTCGACGTAGCTGGGTAGCTGCTCGACGAACTGCCCCGACTGGGTGACCACCGGCGGGACCAGCGCCACCAGCCCGCCGACGATCAGCAGCAGCACGGTCAGCGTCACCGCCGTGACGGCCAGCCCGTTCGGCAGGCCCCACGAGCGCAGCCGAACCACCGCCGGGTTGAGCCCCACGGCCAGGAAGAGCGCGATGACCACCAGCACCAGGATCCCGGCCGAGTTGCGCACGCCGAGGAAGACGGCGTACGCCAGCAGCACGCCGAGCGCGCCGGTGAAGCCGACGAGGAAGCTGCTGCGGCGCAGGGGTCGCCCCGGCATGCCGAACCGGTCGGAGCCGGCGGCGACCGCGCCAGGCGGATCGAAGTCGCTCGGATCCCCGAGATCCGTCGGGACGGTTTCCGCCTGCGCGTCGCCCGGCGGGGTGTCGTCGGGTGCGCCGCCCGGGTGGAAGCGGTCGGTGGGGACGCCGCCCGGGTCGGGGCGGTCGGTCCGGCCGTCGTCGCCCCGCCCGTCGTGCGCCACCGAGACCTCCTCCGCCCTCCGGCGGGGTGCGCCCGGAGAGCCGTCAGCCGTCCCACGGCCCTGGCCGGTCGCGGGTCCTGCCGGGAGGGTAGTTGGCGGCTGACCGGCCCGGCCACCCTGGCCTGACTCGGACTCGACCCCGGCCTCACTCGGACTCGACGGACACCTTGCTCGGCTTGGCGCTGCGCTCGTCGGTGGTCGGCTTGGTCGGCCGTTTGCGGTTCTCGCCGGTGCTGGTGATCTTCGTAGGGATCGCCCCCCGGCCACCCTCGCCGGGCACGGCGGCCACCGTCGGCTCGCCGTCCACCCCGGCGCTCGCCGCGCCGCCGTTCACCGTGGTGACCGGCTCGGCCACGGGCCGGGTCCTCGCCGGGGCGTCGCCGATGGGCGTGGCCTTCGCCGTCCCCGCCTCGGCGGTCGCCTTGACCGGCGTGGCGGTGGTCGGCTCGGCCGGGGCAGTGGTCTTGACCGGCGTGGCGGTGGTCGGCTCGGCGGCCGGGGCGTTCGCCTTGACCGGCGTGGCGGTGGTCGGCTTGACCGGGGCGGCAGCGGCGGTCGACAGGCGCGCACCGGCCAGCTGCTGCCGCAGGTCGAGCAGTTGCTGCTGGAGCTCGTCCGACTCCTGGCGGGATTGCCAGGTCGCCTGCCGCAGGTCGGCCAGCTCCTGCTGGGCCTGGGCGATATCCAGCATTACCTGGGCGAGTTGCTGGCGGCCGGCGGCCACCTCCTGCTGGGTCGCCGCGAGGTGCTGCTGGGTGGTGGCCAGGTGCTGCTGTGTGGTGGCCGCGTACTCCTCGAACTGGCGGCGGGAGGCGGCGACGTGCTCGTCGGCCCTGCGCCGCTTGTCGGCCGCGTCGGTCTCGGCCCGGCCCAGCAACTCGGCCGCCTCCTCCTCGGCCTGCCGGCGCATCGTGAGGGCGTCCTGCTCGGCGGCGCGCCGGATCTCCGCGGCGGCGTCCTCGATCTCGGCCCGCCGGGCGGTGTACTGCTGCTCCAGCTCGCTCTGCCGGGCGGTGTACTGCTGCTCCAGCTCGTCGCGGCGCTGGGCGTACTCCCGCTCGACGGTCTCCTTGCGCTGGGCCAGCTCCCGCTCGGCGGCCTCCCGCCGGCCGTTGACCTCCTGCTCCACGCCGGCCCGCCAGGCGCCCAGCTCCTGCTGCGTCTGGGCACGGGCCTGCTGCACGTACGCCTCGGTTTCGGTGCGCATCCGCTGCACGTACGCCTCGGTGTCGGCGCGCTGGCGCTTGCTGGCCTCGGTGACCTGGGCGGTGAGCCGCTCGGCCTCCTGCCGGGCCCGGTCGCGGGTGGCCTTCGCCGCGCCCTCGGCGTCGTCGGTGATCCGCTTGGCCTCCTGCAACGCCTTGGCGTGGGTGGCGCGGCTGGCCTCGGTGGCGTTGTCGGTGAGCCGCTTCGCCTCCTGCTGCGCCGTGGCATGCACCTCCTTGGCCGCCTCGCGGAGCTGGGTGGCCTCCTGCTGCGCCTTGGCGAGGGCCTCCTTGGCCGCCTCGCGCAGCTTGGTTGCCTCCTGCTGGGCCCGGGTGTGGATCTCCTTTGCGGCGTCCCGGAGCTGGGTGGCCTCCTGCTGTGCCTTCTCCAGGGCCCCCTGGGCGGCCTTGCGCAGCCGCGCGGACTCGTCCCTGGCGGCTGTGCGGAGCTGCGCGGACTCGTCCTTGGCCGCCTCGAGCGTGGCGTCCGCCTCGGCGCGCCGGGCGGCGCTGTGCCGTTCCTCCTCGACCCGACGGGCGGCGAGGGCGATCTCGAAGTCCTTGAGCGCCTGGGCGGCCTGCTCCTTGGCCTCGGCAACGATGTGCTCCGCGGCGGCCCGCCGCGCCTCGATCTCCTCGTTCGCGGCGATCAGGATGTCGTCGGCCTGCTCCTCGGCGAGGGTGAGGATCTGCTCGACCCGGGGGCCGAGGTGCCGGAAGGAGGCCCGGTCCACCACGCCGACCTGCTTGCGGACCTGGGCGAGGTCGCGTTGCAGCACCTCGACCTGCCCGGCGAGCTTGTGGATCTGTGTGTACGCCTGTTCCCGCTCGGCCGCCAGTGTCGCGATCTCGTGCTCCGCGCGAGCGACGTACCGGTCGACCTGTCGTTTCTCGTACCCCCGCAGGGCGGACTCGAAGCTGGGCTCCGTAGTGACATCCCCACCGAGAGCGAACAGTTCCTCGCCGTGCGACATGCCCCCATCCTCACACGCATCCGGTTCGGCTGGGGCGATACGGACGCCCCGGATGGGAGCTACTTCACTGCCGCCGCCGGCACCCCGTGCCCGGGCGTGGAAAACGCATACGGCGCGGGGCCGCACCGGTCACCCGGTGTCACCCCGCGCCGTGTCCATGCCCCCCGGCCGTGCGGTCGCTCAGCCGGCGGACTCCGCGGTCACCCGCTCGTTCTTGCCGTCCGCCTTGGCGGGCTCCGGCGAGGCCGGCGCCGGCGGCACGCCCGGGACGATGCCGGCGAGGCCGGAGAGCATCTGACCGAGCTGCGAGGTGACGGCGTCCTTCTGCCGGGTGAGGTCCTCGACCTCGCGGCGGGCGGCCTGCGTGGTCAGGTCGGCCTCGGTGCGGGCCTCGGTGAGCAGCCGCTTCGCCTCGGCCTTGGCCTCGTTGAGGGTTTTCTCGGACAGCGCCTTGGCCTTCTCGACCGTGTCGTGGGCGGTGCGCTCGGACTCGACGCGGCGGGCCTCGGCGCGCTGCTCGATCTCCTTGGCCCGCTCCTGGGCGGCCCGGGCGCGCTGCTCGGCCTCGCCGACCAACTTCTGGGTCTGGGCGACCTGGGCGGCGTGCCGCTCGGACTCCTCGCGCTCGGCCTTCTCGCGCCGCTCGGCGAGCTGGAGCTCCAGGGCCTGGAGGTCCTTGTCGCGCTTGTCGCGGGCGTCGGTGAGCAGCTTGGTCGCCTCGGCGCGCTTCTCCTCGGCCTCCCGCGCCGCCTTCGCCCGCTGCTGGGTGATCTCCCGCTCGGCGGTGGCGCGCAGGGTGGCGACCTCGCGCTCGACCGTCGACTTCAGCTCGGCGACCTCGTGCGCGGTGACCGTGCGCAGCTGCTTGGTCTCCCGCTCGGCGTCGGCGCGCAGGGTGTCCGCCTCCCGGCGGGCCTGCACACGCACCTCGGCGGCCTCCCGCTCGGCGGCGGTGCGGACGCTGCCGGCCTCGCGCTCGGCGGTGGCCTTCATCGCGGCGGCCTCGGCGCGGGCCTTGTCGGTGATCTCGCGCGCCTCCAGGCGCGCCGCGGAGAGGATGCCCTCGGAGTCGCGCTTGGCCTCGTTGCGGTGGTCGTTGGCCTGCTCCTCGGCCAGCCGCAGGATCTGCTCGACGCGGGTGCCCAGGCCGGAGAGGGTCGGCCGGCTGTTCTCCTCGAGCTGCTTGTTGGTCTCGGCGAGCTTCTGTTCCAGCGCGCTCTGGCGCTGCTCGGCCTGGCGGAGCCGACGCTGGGCGTCGTTCATCCGCTGCTCGGCCTCGGCGCGGGCCTGCTCGGACTGGGTCAGCGCGGCGGTCAGCCGACCGATGAAGTCATCGACCTGCCCGACGTTGTATCCGCGCAGGCCGACGGTGAAATCTGGCTGCGAGTTCGCGTTATCGAAGAACGCAAGAGGGGAGGACTGCTGCTGGGGCATTGGGACATACTCGCAGACCCCCCGGGGTGCTTCGCAAGAGCGGTGCGGCGCTTTCGTGTCCGGTTTACATGGTCAACAGGTCACCGTCGGCAGGGCCGGATCGACGGGCGATCTTGGCAGCTCCCGGGTGGGTCGGGCGGCCCGCCCGACGGGTGGCCGGGCGCGTGGGAGGCGGGTGGCGGGCGAGCGGGAAAAGGGGTCACGGACGCGCCCCGCGGCAGTTTGTCGACCCGTACCGGTTTCCCTGTCGACCCGTACCGGT
>NZ_SMKJ01000201.1:0-13437 GCF_004348615.1 Micromonospora sp. KC207 | reverse complement strand
CCCCTCATCTCCAACGATCTTGCGGTTACGGCCCCCACAAATGCCGCCAAGCTCCCATGCCAGGGGCCCCAACTGCAAGATCGCGGGAGGAGGAGGGGCGGGGGTCAGAGGCGTTCGAAGCCACGGGTGAGCTCCCAGTCCGTCACCGCGGCGTCGAATGCCTTCAGCTCGACGCTCGCCTGGTTGGCGTAGTGGGCGTGGACGCCGTCGCCGAAGACGGCACGGGCGATCGTCGAGGACTCCCACAGCTCCAGGGCGTCGCGCAGGGTGCCGGGGACGCGCTCGGCGGCCGGGTCGTCGTACGCGTTGCCGGTGCACTCCGGCCCCAGCTCCAGCTCCCGCTCGATGCCGTGCACCGCCCCCGCCACCAGGGCGGCGATCGCCAGGTACGGGTTGACGTCCGCGCCCGGCACCCGGTTCTCCACCCGCATCCCCTGGCCGTGCCCGACCAGCCGCAGCGCGCAGGTGCGGTTGTCGGTGCCCCAGCGCAGCGCGGTCGGGGCGAACGAGCCGGGCTGGTACCGCTTGTACGAGTTGATGTTCGGGGCGAACATCAGGCTGAACTCCCGCATGGTGTCCAGCAGCCCGGCCAGCACCCGCTGCCCCGTGACGCTCAGGTGGGCCGGCCCGTCGCCGAGCATCGCCGAGCGCCCGTCGGCGTCGCGTAGCGAGAAGTGGATGTGGCAGGAGTTGCCCTCCCGGGCGTTCGGCTTCGCCATGAAGGTGAGCGACATGCCCTCTTGGGCGGCGATCTCCTTCGCCCCGTTCTTGTAGATCACGTGATGGTCGGCGCAGGCCACTGCCTCGTCGTACCGGAAGGCGATCTCGTGCTGGCCGAGGTTGCACTCGCCCTTGGCGCTCTCCGGGGTCAGGCCCGCGCCGGCCATCTCGGTGCGGATGCGGCGCAGCAGCGGCTCCACCCGGGCGGTGCCGAGCAGCGAATAGTCGACGTTGTACTGGTTCGCCGGGGTCAGCTCGCGGTAGCCACGCCGCCAGGCGTCCTCGTACGAGTCGCGGTAGAGGACGAATTCCAGCTCGGTGCCCGCGTACGCGGTCAGGCCGTGCGCGGCGAGCCGGTCGAGCTGGCGGCGCAGGATCTGCCGGGGCGAGGCGGCCACCGGGCCGGACCCGTCCAGCCACGCCAGGTCGGCCAGGAGCATCGCCGTGCCCGGCTGCCAGGGCACCCGGCGCAGCGTCTCCAGGTCGGGCACCATCGCGAAGTCGCCGTACCCGCGCTCCCAGCTCGACATCGCGTACCCGCCGACGGTGTTCATGTCGACGTCCACGGCGAGCAGGTAGTTGCACCCCTCGCTGCCGTTCTCGACGACCTGGTCGAGGAAGAACGGCGCGTGGAACCGCTTGCCCTGCAACCGGCCCTGCATGTCGACCAGGGCCAGCACCACGGTGTCGAGCTTGCCGGCAGCGACCGCCGCCCGTAACTCTTCGAGGGACAGCGGTGCTCTGCTCATGCGCGGGCCTCCATCACCAAGGTCTACTGCCTGACCGGATCACCGTCAATGCCCGCCCCGGACGCGTCGGCAAACCCGACGGTACGGCGGGGGCCGGTGAACCACTTGCGGGCCGAGGCGTACCACCACACGGCGACGACGAGCAGCACCCCGCCGACGGCCAGCGGCGCATAGTTCACCGCCGACCAGGTGAAGTCGGCGTGACCGGGCACGCCGGCGGGCACGATCGGCAGCACGAAGTACACCGAAATGATCGCGATCTCGACCACCGCGACCCAGCCGAGCAGCCGGTACCTGCGGCCGAGGGTCCACGGACCGGGGGTGAACCGGTCGCCCATCCGCAGCCGCAGCGCGATCGGGATGACGAAGGAGAGGTAGAGCCCGATCACCGCGACCGAGACGACCGCGTAGAAGGCGACCGGGACGCCGGACGTGCTCTCGTAGAGCGCCGGCAGGGTGAGCACCAGCCCCGCCAGGGTCGCGCCGATGATCGCGTTGACCGGGGTGCCGTTGCGGTCCACCCGGGACCAGAGCCGCCAGCCCGGCACCGCCCGGTCCCGGCTGAACGCGTACGCCATCCGGCTCATCGAGGTCACGCAGCTCATGCCGCAGAAGAACTGCCCGATGGTGGAGATGATGATGACGGTCTTGAAGAAGAACGGGGTGAGCGCGGTAGAGAAGATCGCACCGGAGAACCCGCCGGCCGCGTTGATGGCCTCCACGTCGGTGGCGGCGAAGAGGAAGGCGAGCAGCAGGATCCAGCCCCCGACCGCCGAGTAGAAGATCGACCGCCAGAGCCCCTGCGCGGCGGCCTTCGAGGCGCCCCGGGTCTCCTCGGAGACGTGCGCGCAGGCGTCGAAACCGGTGATCGTGTACTGGGTGAGCAGGAAGCCCAGCGGCAGCACGTAGAACCAGAAGGTCAGCCCGCCGGTGCCGCCGTCGCCGAAGCCGGAGTTGTTGAACCGCTCGGTGAAGACGAACTGGAAGCTCTGGTGCTCGTCCGGGACGAACACCAGAATGGCCACCACCGCGGCCGCGCCGGCCACGTGCCACCACACCGAGACGTTCTGGAGTACGTCGATGATGCGGTGCCCGAAAATGTTGATCAGCCCGTGCAGCGCCAGAATGATCACGAACAGCACGAACGCCTGGCGGAGCGTCCCCTCCCAGCCGTCGAACAGCGCCGACAGGGAAAGGTTGAGGAAGGTGGCGCAGCCGTAGTCGACCGACGCGGTGACCGCGACCAGCCCGATCAGGTTGAGCCAGCCGGTGAACCAGCCGTGCACCGGCCGGCCCATCTTCGCCGCCCACCAGTAGATGCCGCCGGCCGTCGGATACGCCGACACCAGTTCCGCCAGGCAGAAGCCGATGACCAGGATGAACAGCGAGATCAGCGGCCAGCCCCAGGAGATGGCGACCGGCCCGCCGTTGTTCCACGCCTGGCCGAACGTGGTGAAGCAGCCGGCCAGGATCGAGATGATGGAGAACGAGATCGCGAAGTTGGAGAAGCCGCTCCACTTACGGCGTAGCTCCTGCTGGTAGCCGAGTTCGGCGAGCCGGCGAGCGTCGTCGTCCATCGGCTGCTCGGCGGTCGGCGCGGGAGTCGTGGCCACTGCACACCTCCTGGCGGTGTTGCCGGAAACGCGTGCGCCCGAGTCTCGTCCCGTCGATCACTGCGGTCAATCCGCCACGACGGTCGTCCGGCCTCCTTCCCGGCCAGGCTGATCGGCTGGTCAGGCCGGCCGCCGGGCGGGGCGGGACCGCTCGGAGGGCGTTGCCGACGGGCGCGGGGCGCGGGTCAGCCACCGCAGTCCCGCCGGCCGGACGTAGATCGAGCGGCGGGCCACGGCGTCACCCCTCGCGTCGACCTCGTAGCCGTCCAGCCACAGCCACCCGTGGTACGTGTGCCAGTCCTCGTGGACGCGGATCACGCGGAAGAGGAGCGGCCGGACGAACTGGACGCTCGCGTCCCGGGTGACGTGCAGCAGGTCGCCGCACCTCGGTCCCCTGGGCGCGGGCTCAACCATCGCCGCTGCGGCGCTCACCCCGCGCCGGCAGGACCATGTCGAGCCACCCGAGGTGCCGCAGTTCCATATCCGGGTCGAACGGCAGGCCGCGCTGCCTGCGCTCCTCGACCCCGAGACGGTGCCAGTCGCCCATGTACGCCACGAGCAGGTCACCCCGGCCGGCGTACTCGACGAGGCTCGCCACCTGCCGCTCGAAGCACGGCCACGGCCTGCCGCAGGTGAAGCAGGGACCGCCGGCGTACCTCGGCGGGTGTTGGCCCGTCACCGCCCCCGCACCCCCGGCTCCGGGTGGGCCGGCGGGGCGTCCCGGATCGCCTGCACCCGGACCATGACGACGCGCTCCCGCCACGGTGTGCCGTCGGGGCGCAGCTCCAGCCCCTCCAGGCGCACCCACCGCGACGCCAGGAAGTTCGCGTCCCGGGGGACGTAGCTGACCTTCAGCCGCAGCACCGCCTGCCCGATGCAGTAGTCGCACGGCTGAAGGGTCAGCACATCGCCGATGGCGACCAGCGGATTCAACGATGGACAACGGTGTCCGCGCACGCACTTCTTCCCTGTCTCGACGGCCGAGCTGAGTGGGGCAGCCACCCCAACAGCGGACCCCACGGTGACAGTCTGCTGATCAGAGAACTACGCTGAGAAGCCATCTCGCCTGATCTCGAAGTACGTCTGGGAGCACGGCACCGCACCTGTCGGCCCTCGGCGGCACTCGGCGACACCGGCCAACGTCTGGCGATCCCGGTAGGAATCTGGAGGGACCATGGAAGGCGAACAAACCGCCGATCTGATACGCGCGCAGCTTCGTCGCATCCGGACAGCCGCCGGCCTGAGCCAAGAGGAACTCGGCCGCCGCGCGAACTACTCGGCCTCGACGATCTCCGCAGTGGAGACCGGCACCCGGCCGCTCGACAAGCCGTACGTCAAGCGGATGGACGAGGTGCTCGACACGGGTGGCCTGTTCGAGTCCCTGCTGCGGATGGCCGAGCGGGACGGCCAACCCTCGTGGTTCCGCCCCTGGCTGGAGGCCGAGCGCAACGCCAAGCAGCTCAGGTACTTCAACCCCACGCTCGTCCCCGGCCTGCTCCAGACCGAGAACTACGCCCGCACCGTGCTGCGCTTCGACGACACGAAGCCGGAGGAGGACGTCGAGCGGCAGGTCGCGGCCCGCCTGGAGCGGCAGGAGATTCTGGTACGCGAGCACCCGCCCCAGGTCGTCGCCGTCATCGACGAGTCAGCCCTGCGCCGCACCGATGCGACTATGGGCGAACAGCTCGCCCACCTGCTACGAATGGCCGAACTCCCCCACGTCCATCTCCATGCCATCCCGAGCTACACCGGCCTGCACGTCGGACTGTCAGGCCCGCTCGCCTTGGCCCGGTCCACCGACGGCGGCTGGGTGGGACATCTGGAGAACCAGCTCTCCGGCTTGGTGACCGACAGCGAGGACGAAATGGCTACGCTTCTGGAACGGTGGGAGGGCGTGAGAGGGCTCGCCCTGCCGCGCGATCTGTCGCTCGCCCTGTTGAAGGAAGTGGAGAGCCAACATGGACCTCAGTAACGCGCGATGGAGGAAGCCCACCCGGAGCGGCACGAGCGGCGGTGACTGCGTCGAGGTTGCCGACAACCTGCCCGGCACGGTTGCCGTACGCGACAGCAAGGACCAGGAGGGTCCGGCGCTCACCTTTGCCTTGGGTGCCTGGAAGGCGTTCCTCGGCTTCACCAAGCAGCACTGACCCCGAACCCACGGAAGGCCCTCGGCGAACGCACCGAGGGCCTTCGTCGCGCCGGCCGAACCACGGGGTAAGAGCGGAAGCCCCGACTGATTCGGTCTGGAACTAATCCGTGGCTCGTGGATGTGCGGTCGAAGCGTAAGTCACCCATACAATCCGGCGCTCTGGATCAGGGCAGTACCAGATCCTTCCGCCGCCTGTCACCTCGTACTGCCACTGCTCAAGGTTTTCCCCTTGCACCATGCGGCTTCCAAGCTCACCCTTCAACCGGTGCTGTCGGTTGAGGATTGTCAGGTCCTCTGGGCCATATGTCAGCGACTCCCACGCCCGCCACAGGTTGCCCGGGGCCGCCTTCACCAATTCCTCCCAGCCTTCGGCCGCTTCCTTGGTGCCGAAGCGCAATTCCCATCCTGACGGAGGAGCCGGCGGTGCTACCCGGTCATTCCTCTTCGGCACCGGCTTCCTCCGACGTCATCGGCACAGGTACAGGACCGAGGTCGGAGTCTACAGCGCGGGACAACTCCTGGGCGAGCGCCGGGTCAGCGTGAATCGCCGCAGTCTGCTGCCATTCGTGAATCATTCTTCCAAATGGCGTCCACACATCAAGATCGCTACAAGCCTCCAGAGTCCACATGAACTCCCTGACGAAGGCAATACAATCCTTCTCAGGCAAGAAGTTGACCCAGGGAAAAACGTCCACCAAGGCTTCTGTCACCAACTCCTCACCACCATGATGAAGGAGGTTGCGGAGCAGTCGGGCCGTAGTCTCCATCCCCTGCTGAGCCTGCCGAGCGCGGTCCTCGCGCATGAGCACGAAGGACACCCCGTCACCTCGCCGCTCCAGCCGCACTTCACCTGAGGACTCAACTGCAGCTGCAACCTCACGCGGTGTGCGGGCTGCGTCACTCCACTGCATGGTCTTCATGTGACCCATGCTGAACTACTTCAGCGCATCCCGCAGCACCTTTCGGCGTGATCCATGCCACATCAAGTGGGCCTTGACTTGACCAAGCATCTTCTCAGGTGTAGGAATCCGCGCCACATTTGTCCGGCTATGCCTGAGTACCATGTCAGCCACCGGGCACCAGGCCATCTGGTGCGGGCGTACTGGCAGGCAGGCTCGCGACGTACCGATAATCGCCTTGCCGGCGGCGGGCCGTGGCGCGCATCCTTGAGCCTGTGACCAGGCCCGATCCGGACGGGCCCCGCCGGGCGCTCGGCAACGCCCGGCCGGCGGCGGGCGGGGCGCTCACCTCTCTCTCACTGCGGCGACCCGCCCCGCCCGCCGCCCCTGCGAACCCCTCGACTCAGGCGAAGATCAGGCCGGCCACCCAGAGCACGGCGATCACCAGCCCGGTGAGGAACTCCACCAGCATCGACAGGCCGGCGGCCTTGAGCGCGTGCACCGTCGACGGCCAGGCAAGCTGGTTGCTGCCCAGCCGCAGCCGCTCGGCCCCCCAGACGCCGCCGACGAAGCCGACGACCAGGCCGACCACCGGAATCACGAAGAAGCCGACCAGCCCGAGCAGGCCGCCGGCCAGCAGGGACGACGTCGGCACTCCGGCATTCCTGAGGTTGCGCCCCGGCCACAGGTATTTGACGACGGCACCGCCGACGGCGACGAGCGTCGCGGCGGCCAGCACCAGCCAGCGGCCCGCCCCGGCGCTGCCGAACAGCGCCCAGACCAGCACCCCACCCCAGCACAGCGGCAACGCGGGCAGGCCCGGCACCACCACCCCGGCGAGCCCGGCCACGATGGCCAGCGCGGCCACCACCGACGCCACCGTCTGCGAGTCGGTGAGACTCATGCCGTACCCCCCGGAATCGTCTCGCCGCGCAGCCGGGCGGTGATCTGGGCCGCCGGTACGGGCGGGCCGAACCAGCGCCCCTGCCCGGTGTCACACCGTAGCGACCGCAGCCGTTCCGCCTGCGCACCGGTCTCCACCGCCTCGGCGGTCACCCACATCTCCAGCGCGTGCGCCAGCCGCACCAGCGCGTCCACGATCCGCTCGTCGCGGTGGTCGGTGGGGTTGTCCGCGTCGCCGGGCCGGATGCCCTCCACGAACGGCCCGGCCAGCTTGAGGCAGTGGATGGGCATTCGCCGCAGGTACGCCAGGTTCGAGTATCCGGTGCCGAAGTCGTCGATCGCCAGCCGTACGCCGAGTTCGGCGAGCTGGTGCAGCGCCCGCAGCGGCTCCCCGGCGGTGCCCATCACGGCGCTCTCGGTCAGTTCGAGCTGAAGCAGGGCGGCAGGGAGGCCGGTACGGCCCAGCGCATCCGCCACCGTCTCGACGATGGCCGGGTCGTCGGCCTGCCGGGCGGCCAGGTTGACGCTGACCACCAGCTTCGCCTCGGGGAACTCGCGACGCCACGCCTCGGCGTCGCGGCACGCCTGCCCGAGCACCCACTCGCCGAGCCGGACGATCAACCCGGTCTCCTCGGCGAGCCCGATGAACTGGTCCGGCCCGACCAGGCCCAGCTCCGGGTGCTGCCAGCGGACCAGTGCCTCCACCGCCACCATCGACGAGTCGAGCAGCGACACGATCGGCTGGTAGTGGACCACGAACTCGCCCCGGTCGAGCGCGGCGGGCAGGCCGGCGACCAGTGCCGAGCGGGCGATGTCCCGGGCGCTGCGCTCCGGGTCGTAGACCGCCCACCGGCCCCGGCCCTCGGCCTTCGCCCAGTACAGGGTGGTGTCGGCGGCCCTCATCAGCTCCGACGCGCTGGTTTCGCCGGACGGGCACTCGACGATGCCGATGCTGGCGCTCACCGCGAGCTGCTGGTCGCCGACGTGCACCGGGGCGGAGACGGCGGCGAGGGCCATCTCCGCGACACCCACCGCGTCGTCGATGCCCTCGCCGCCGTCGACGAGGATGACGAACTCGTCGCCGCCCATCCGGGCGACCAGGTGACCGTGCCCGGCGACGCACTCGGCCAGCCGCCGGGCGATCTCGACCAGCAGCCGGTCGCCGAGGTCGTGCCCGAGGCTGTCGTTGACCGCCTTGAAGCCGTCCAGGTCGAGGAAGCAGACGCCGATGCGGTGGTCCGGGCCCGCGTCGTCGAGGACCCGGCCGAGGGTTTCGAAGAACAGCGTACGGTTCGGCAGGCCGGTGAGCGGGTCGTGCAGCGCCTGGAAGCGCAGCCGCTGCTGAAGCTCGTACCGCTCGGTGATGTCCTCGATCATCGCGACGGTGAAGCGTGGCCGGCCGTCGTCGTGCCGGATCAGCGAGACGGCCAGGTCCGTCCAGACGACGCTGCCGTCCTTGCGGTAGTAGCGCTTCTCCACCCGGACCGCGTCGTGCTTGCCCTCGATCAGCTCCTGGTAGAGCTCCCACATGCCGGCGGCGTCGTCGGGGTGGAACAGCGACGCCACGTTGGTCCGGCGCAGTTCGGCGACGGAGTAGCCCAGCATGTCGGCGAAGGACTGGTTCACCTCGATGATCTGCCCGTCGACGCCGGCGATGCCGATGCCGATGGCCGCACCGACGAAGACGGCCCGGAACCGCGCCTCGCTGTCGCGTAGCGCCTGCTCGACGATGTCGCGGGCCTGCCAGGCGCTGCGGGCGATGCGTTCCTGCTGGGTGAAGGTACGGTCCCGCAGCGCCTGGGCGAACCCGGCGGCGAGCCCACCCTGGAGGGCGGCGACCCGCTGGGCCGTGCCGGGCCGGGCCGCCCGGTCGGGCAGCACCTGGGCGACGAACCGGTCCCCGAGCGCCGCGAGCGACCAGTCGAGCAGCCCTGGCTCGGCCAGGTGCGCCTCGACCAGCGCCCGGCCGACGCTCTCGGCGGGTCGGGCGGAGAACGTCTCGGCCAGCAGCGCCTGGGCCAGCAGCGCCGTGTGGGCGAGCAGCAGCCGCTCGGTCTCGGCCCCGCTGAGCGGCACGAAGCCGAGCTGGCGGGCCGCCCGGGCCCACTCGGCGGCGTACGACTGGGCGCCGGCTCGGCTGTAGCCCTCGCCGCCGGGTTCCGGCACGGCTGCCACGTCGGCCTAGCCGGCGGGCTGGTCGTACCGGGCGACGCCGCCGAACGCACCGAACCGCTCGGGGTGCTCGTCCACGTCCGACGGTGAGTCGGGGCGCCAGAGGGGCATGTGCACCACGCCCGGCTCCAGGATCGTCCAGTCGCCGAAGAAGCCGGTGATCTCGGCCCGGGAGCGCAGGGTGATCTCGGTGGCGGTACGCGCCGAGAGCCGCTGGGCGTCCAACATCTCCTGCGGCTGGTCCTCGAAGGTGGCGTGCGAGACGACCAGGAAACTGCCCGGGGCGGCGGCGGCCCGCAGGGTGGCGAGGAGGTCGGCGGGGCGGTCGGCGTCCTTGACGAAGTGGACCACCCCGGCGAGCAGGAGGCCGACCGGCCGGTCGAGATCGAGCAGCCCCATGGCCCGGCAGGCGGCGAGGATCGCCTCCGGCTGCCGCAAATCGGCGTGGATCACTCCGGTCAGGTCGTCGCCGGCCAGCAGCTCCCGGCTGTGCGCCACGGCCACCGGGTCGATGTCGACGTAGACCACGCGGGCCTTCGGGTTCGCGGCCTGCGCCACCTCGTGCACGTTGCCCACGGTAGGAATCCCCGAGCCGATGTCGAGGAACTGGTCGATGCCGGCGTCGAGCAGCGCCCGGACCGCCCGGCGCAGGAACTCCCGGCCCGCCCGCATGGTCGCGGCCAGGTTCGGCGTCATGCTGGCGATCTGCCCGGCCAACTGCCGGTCGATCTCGAAGTTGTGCGCTCCGCCCAGGAAGTAGTCGTAGACCCGGGCCGCGCTCGGTCGACTCAGATCGATCTCGGTGGGAAGTCCGTCCGCCATCCTGTGTCGCTCCCGCCAGTCGTCGCCGCGCCACGGGCCGCGCCGGCCGTCTGGGCGCGACGCGGGCACGCCGATGCACGCCGACCGGCAGACCCGCGGGTCTGTGGTGTTCCACACTCTAGGCCGCAGGTTCCACCGTTAGCGAGGTCTGCTCCCCGTTCGGGCCACGCCCGCGCGGCCGGTCAGCCGACTGACTCCGGCATCAACGGTCGACCGGCCCGGCCCCGCGCCCACCGTCAGGCGACTGACTCCAGCATCAGCGAGATGCCCTGCCCCACGCCGACGCACATGGTCGCCAGCGCCCGCCTCGCGTCGCGGCGACGCAACTCCAGGGCGGCGGTCAGGGCCAGCCGGGCGCCGCTGGCCCCCAACGGGTGGCCCAGGGCGATGGCCCCGCCGTTGGGGTTGACGTGCTCGGCGTCCTCGGGCAGGCCCAGCTCGCGCAGCACCGCCACCGACTGGGCGGCGAACGCCTCGTTCAGCTCGATCACGTCGACCGCGCCGAGGCCGACGCCGAGCCGGCCGAGCAACCGGCGGGTGGCCGGCACCGGCCCGATCCCCATGATCCGGGGTGGCACGCCGGCCGCGGCGGCCCCGGTGACCCGGGCCAGCGGGGTGAGGCCATACCGGGCCATCGCCGCCTCGCCGGCCACCAGCAGCGCCACCGCGCCGTCGTTGACCCCGGAGGAGTTGCCGGCGGTCACCGTGCCGCCGTCGCGGAACGGGGTGGGCAGCGCGGCGAGCTTCTCCAGCGACGTCCCCCGGGGGTGCTCGTCGACGTCGACCAGCTTCGTCTCGCGCCGACCCGCCGGCACGGTGACCGGCACGATCTCCTCGGCGAACCGGCCGTCGGCCTGCGCCTTGGCGGCCCGCTGCTGCGACCGGTACGCGAACGCGTCCTGCGCGGCGCGGTCGACGCCGTACTCGGCGGCCACGTTCTCCGCCGTCTCGGGCATCGAGTCGATGCCCCAGCCCTGCTCCATCAGCGGGTTGACCAGCCGCCAGCCGATCGTGGTGTCGTACATCTCGGCGGCCCGGGAGAACGCGGACGCCGCCTTCGGCAGCACGAACGGCGCCCGGCTCATGTTCTCCACGCCACCGGCCACCACCAGCTCCGCCTCTCCGGCGACGATCTGCCGGGCGGCGGTGGCCAGGGCGTCCAGGCCGGAGCCGCAGAGCCGGTTGACGGTGCTGCCGGGCACCTCGCCGGGCAGTCCGGCGAGCAGAGCCGCCATCCGTGCGACGTTGCGGTTGTCCTCGCCGGCCTGGTTGGCGCAGCCGAGGACCACGTCGTCGACGCGGGCCCAGTCCACCGACGGGTGGCGGGCGACCAGCTCGCGGATCACGTGCGCGGCGAGGTCGTCGGGGCGCACCCCGGCGAGGGCGCCGGCGTACCGGCCGATGGGGGTGCGGACACCGGCCACGAGATATGCCACGGTCATCGACACGGTCCTTCGGGTGGGGGAGGCCGATTCAGGGCCCGCCGGGTCACGGCGACGCGGGGCCAGAATATCCGTGCGGCGAACGGATAGGTTGGCCGCATGGCTCGGGCCCAGTTCAGCGCAGAGACCTCCGCGGACGGCGCGTTCGTCCGCCAGCCGAACCGGTTCACTGGGCGGGTCGCCGCCGACTCCGACTCGCCACCCGGCGGCGGGCCCGACGCCCAGGGCCGTTGGCCCCTGGAGGCCGGCCGCTACCGGCTCGTGTGGTGCCAGGCCTGCCCCTGGGCGCACCGGGCGGCGATCGTGCGTGGCCTGCTGGGCCTGGACGACGCGATCGGGCTCGCCACAGTCGACCCGATCCGCGACGAGCGGGGCTGGCGGTTCACCCTCGACCCCGGCGGGCGGGACCCGGTGCTCGGCATCGCGTACCTGTCGGAGGCGTACCTGGCGACCGACCCGGGGTACGGGGGCCGGGTCACCGTGCCGGCGCTGGTCGACACGCTCACCGGGCGGGTGGTCAGCAACGACTATCCGCAGCTCACCCTCGACCTGTCCACGCAGTGGCGGAGCCTGCACCGCGCGGGCGCGCCGGAGCTGTACCCGGCGGAGCTGCGCGTGGAGATGGACGCGCTGATGGCCGACATCCACCGGGACGTGAACAACGGCGTCTACCGGTGCGGCTTCGCCACCTCCCAGACCGCGTACGACGAGGCGTTCACCGCGCTGTTCGCCCGCCTCGACGCCCTGTCGGAGCGGCTGTCCGGGCAGCGCTACCTGATGGGCGACGCGATCACCGAGGCCGACGTGCGGCTGTTCACCACGCTGGTCCGGTTCGACGCGGCCTATCACGGGCATTTCAAGTGCAACCGGCACAAACTGACGGAGCTGCCGGTGCTGTGGGCGTACGCCCGGGACCTGTTCCAGACGCCCGGCTTCGGCGACACGGTGAACTTCGACCACATCAAGCGGCACTACTACGGCACCCATCCGGCGATCAACCCGACCGGGATCGTGCCACTGGGCCCGGACACCGCCGGCTGGGCGACGCCACACGGGCGTGGCTGATCAGGCATGGCCTACCGGGCATGGCTTACCAGGCGCAAGTTGCCGGGCACGGCTGCCCGGCGCGGGACGGCCCCCGCCACTTTGGCAGCCGGGGCGCCGCCCGCGTCCCGGGTCGCCGCGTCGGCCGCCGCCGGCGGCATCCTGGCGGGCGCGGGCGCGGTGACGGTTGCCGTGGTCGCCGGTCCCGGCACCGGGCTCACCGGGTACGTCAGCGAGGCGGGCGTCGCCGACAGCGGGTACGCCTCGGCGTACCGGATCGGGGTGTTCGCCCTGGCCGGCGCGCTGCTGCTGCTCGCCGCGGCGCTGGCTCCGGTGCTGCGCCTCGCGGCGGGGCTGCTCGCCGCCGGCAGCCTGTGCGCGGCGCTTTCCGGAACGGTGAGGTGCAGCGCCGGCTGCCCGCTGCCGCCGTTCGAGCGGGCCACGGTGGCCGACCTGGTGCACGGCGGGGCGAGCATCGCCGCGACGGCGGCCGTGGTGTTCGCGATGCTGGCGGTGCTGTTCCCCCCGTCGGCGGCGTCCTGGCTGCTCTCCCCATCGGCGCAGTCCAGGCTGCGGCGACTCGCCGCCCTCGGCGCGGCGCTGTCGCTGCCGCTGGCGGCGGCGGTGGGGCTGGCGATGCTGCTCCTCGGCCGGGGAACCGTGGTCGGGGTGCTGGAGCGGGTGCTGCTCGCGGTGTGTGCCGCCTGGGGCCTGGCGACCGCCACCACCCTCGCTTCGCACGGCCGCCGGGGGTGAGGAAGGGCCCCTGTAAGGATCCTCACGCCAGGCAGTCCTTCCACCGCAGGGACGGGCCGGCGTACCGTCGGCGTGCGATGACCAACGTCTGGGACCTCACCGTTCGCCTGTACGTCGACCTCCGACGGCAGGCCAGCGGCATCTGTCCGGCGCGGCCCGTCTCCTGAC
>NZ_SMKJ01000200.1:0-13547 GCF_004348615.1 Micromonospora sp. KC207 | reverse complement strand
CGCTGCGCGCGATCGCCGCCGGGCCGGCAGGGGTACGCCGGTTCGTGGCCGACGCCCCGGGTACCGGCACCGTGCTGCTCGCCGCGCCGCCCGGCGTGCCGCTGGACCCCCGGTTCGGGGTCGGCTCTGCCGAGGCGCACGAGGCCAGCGGGGCGTTGCCGCTGGCCGGCGACTGGCCCACCCTGCGCCGGGACGTGGACACCGCCACCGACCTGGCCGCCGCCGCCCGGCTCGGGCTCGGGCCGCGCACCGCCGGCCTGGCCGCCAGGGCGAGCCGGCGGGCCGCGCCGGCTCAG
Organism: Micromonospora sp. KC207; assembly: GCF_004348615.1. NCBI lineage: Bacteria > Bacillati > Actinomycetota > Actinomycetes > Micromonosporales > Micromonosporaceae > Micromonospora > Micromonospora sp. KC207. The sequence continues at coordinate 13,251 of NZ_SMKJ01000200.1, read as the reverse complement.
CCACCCGGACCGACCGGACCTCGGCCCGGCCCACGCGTGACGGGTTCGACCGGCGTGACGGGTTCGACCGCGGGCCGCGCGGGCTGAGCGACCCGCCGCCCCGGTGTACGGTGCTGGCATGCAGGGCACCGTGGCCACCTACGACGCGGCGACGCGCAGCGGCGTGCTGCTCCTCGACGACGGCAGCGAGCTGGCGTTCCCGGCGCGGGCCTTCGACGCCTCCGGCCTGCGGCTGCTCCGGCTGGGCCAGCGGCTCCGGGTCGAAACCGACGCCGCCGGGGAGGTCGTCCGGGTGACATTGCCGACGATGCCTTGAGCTCCCTGCCCAAGTTCATTTTGCGTTAACCCGTTTCGGGACATCATGGGCGGGTGAGCACCCCTCGCGAGCGCCCCACCGACCAGGCCACCGGCCCGACCGGCGACCGCCAGCCCACCGAAGACCGCCCCGTGCCCGGCGACGCGGCGACCCGCCGCAACGGCTCCCGACGGCGCGGCGCCGACGGCCGGTACCGCCCGCGCGACACGCCCGGCGCGGCCCGGGACGAGCCGGCGGCGGCCGGGCCCGCCCCGGTGGCCGACGACCCGCCGGCGGCCCCGCTGGGCCGGGCGGCGGCCTCCGCCGGGCTGGAGGAGGTGCTCGACGCCGCCCCGCAGCCGCCGACGCCCGTGGTGGGGCCGCCCGACGCCGGCCCGGAGTCCGCGCCCGCCCCGGACGACGGGTCACTCTCCGACGACGAACCCGCGCCGCCGGCGCCGCTGCCCGAGGATCGGTTCCTCAACCGGGAGCTGTCCTGGCTCGATTTCAACGCCCGGGTGCTGACGCTGGCCGAGGACCCGCGCACGCCGCTGCTGGAGCGGGCCAAGTTCCTGGCGATCTTCGCCAGCAACCTCGACGAGTTCTACATGGTGCGGGTGGCGGGCCTGAAGCGCCGCCAGTCCGCCGGGCTGCCGGTACGCGGCGGGGACCGGCTGCCGCTGCGTATCCAACTGGAGCGGATTGGCGAGCGGACCGCCGAGCTGGTCGGCCGGCACGCGACCTGCTTCGTCGACGACGTGCTGCCGAAGCTCGCCGCCGAGGACATCCGCATCCTGCGCTGGACGGACCTGGACGCCCCCGAGCGGGAACGGCTGCGCACCTACTTCCGCGAGCACATCTTCCCCGTGCTCACGCCACTGGCGGTCGACCCGGCGCACCCGTTCCCGTACATCTCCGGGCGGTCGCTGAACCTGGCCGTGGCGGTCCGCGACCCCGACGGCGGCTCGGAGCTGTTCGCCCGGGTCAAGGTGCCGAACAACGTGCCGCGCTTCGTCCGGGTCGACCGGGACGCCCCCGGGCTGCGGGTGCTCCCGGTCGAGGAGCTGATCTCGGTGCACCTGGGGCAGCTCTTCTCCGGCATGCAGGTCGTCGAGTGCCACCTGTTCCGGGTCACCCGCAACGCCGAGGTGGAGGTCGACGAGGACCGCGACGAGGACCTGCTCCAGGCCCTGGAACGGGAGCTGGCCCGCCGCCGGTTCGGCCCGCCGGTGCGGCTGGAGGTCGCCGCCTCGATCTCCGACCACATGCTGGAGCTGCTCGTCCGGGAGCTGGACATGGACAGCCACGACGTGCTGCGGGTGCGCGGGCTGCTCGATTTGTCCGCGCTGTGGCAGCTCTACGGCGACGCCGACCGCCCCGACCTGAAGGACCCGCCGTTCGTGCCGGCCACCCACCCCCGGCTCACCGAGGGCGAGGTGCCGCGCAGCGTGTTCGCCACCCTGCGCGACGGCGACGTGCTGGTGCACCACCCGTACCATTCGTTCGCGACCAGCGTGCAGCGCTTCGTCGAGCAGGCCGCCGCCGACCCGGACGTGCTGGCCATCAAGCAGACCCTCTACCGCACCAGCGGGGACTCCCCGATCGTCGACGCGCTGGTCGACGCCGCCGCCGCCGGCAAGCAGGTGGTGGTGCTCGTGGAGCTGAAGGCCCGCTTCGACGAGGTCGCCAACATCGGCTGGGCGCGCACCCTGGAACGCGCCGGCTGCCACGTCGTGTACGGCCTGGTGGGCCTCAAGACCCACTGCAAGACCGCCCTGGTGGTACGCCAGGAGGGCAATCAGATCCGCCGGTACTGCCACATCGGCACCGGCAACTACCACCCGAAGACCGCCCGGCTGTACGAGGACTTCGGCATGCTCACCGCCGATCCGGAGATCGGCGCCGACCTCACGGACCTGTTCAACGTGCTGACCGGCTACAGCCGGCAGACCGCGTACCGGCGGCTGTTGGTGGCCCCGCAGGGCATCCGGCGGGGGCTGGTCGAGCGGATCGAGCGGGAGATCGCCCACGTCCGGCTCGGCATGCCCGGGCTGGTCCAGTTCAAGGTCAACTCGCTGGTCGACGAGGAGGTCACCGACGCGCTGTACCGGGCGTCCCGGGCCGGGGTGCACGTGGACCTGCTGATCCGGGGCATGTGCACGCTGCGCCCCGGGGTGCCGGGGCTGTCGGAGAACATCCGGGTCCGCTCGATCCTCGGCCGGTTCCTGGAGCACTCCCGGATCTTCCGGTTCGGCAACAACGGGGCCGCGGAGTTCTGGATGGGCTCGGCCGACCTGATGCACCGCAACCTGGACCGCCGGGTGGAGGCGCTGGTGCAGGTGAGCGACCCGATCGCCCGGGCCGAGCTGGATCACGTGCTCACCGCCGCGTTCAGCCCCGACGTGGAGGCGTTCGAGCTGCACGGCGACGGCTCCTGGACCCGGCGGACCGGCACGGCGCAGACCCCGCCGACCCATCTGCAGGACCTGCTGCTGCGTCGGGTCGGCGGCACGGCCGGATGAGCCTAGGCTGAGCGGATGCCGGAGCGGGAACGCGTGATCCGGGCGGCGGGCGGGGTGGCCTGGCGTCCGGCCGACGGAGGCGTGCTGGTCTGCCTCGTGCACCGCCCCAGGTACGGCGACTGGTCGCTGCCGAAGGGCAAGCTGGAGCCGGGCGAGCACCCGCTGCTGGCCGCCGTACGGGAGGTCGCCGAGGAGGCCGACGTGCGGGCGGTGCCGCAGGTTCGGCTGCCCACCGTGCGGTACCGCAGCGAGGGCTGGCCAAAGGTCGTCGACTACTGGTCGATGCTGACCGTCGGCGAGGGTGGCTTCCAGCCCGACACCGAGGTCGACGGCATCCGCTGGCTGCCCGTCGGGGAGGCCGCCCGCCTGGTCAGCTACCCGCACGACGCCGAGGTGCTGACCGCGTTCGCCGCCCTCCCGCCGGTCACCGCGACGGTGGCCCTGGTCCGGCACGCGCAGGCCGGCCGGCGCGGCGCCTGGTCCGGCCCGGACGCCGGCCGGCCGCTCGACGCCACCGGCTGGGCCCAGGCGCACGCCCTCGCGCCCCTCGTGGCCCTGGTCCGCCCGGCCCGGCTGCTGTCCGCCTCCGCCCGCCGGTGCGTGCAGACCCTCGACCCGGCCGCCGCCCTGCTCGACCTGCCGATCGAGGTGACCGGCGACCTGGACGAGCCGCTGCCCGGCCAGGACCCGCACGAGCGGGCGCTGGCCGCCGCCGCCTGCCTGGCCGAGCTGGCCGCCGCCGGGGGCACGGTCGGGGTGTGCAGCCAGGGCAAGGTGATCCCCGGTGCGCTGGAGCGCCTCGCCGGCTGTGCGGATGACTTCACCACCCCGAAGGGCGGCGGCTGGTTGCTCACCTTCGCCGCCGACCGCCTCCTCGCCGCCGACCGCTTGTAAGGAGGGGCCCCTTCCTAACGCATACGGTAAAGAGGGGTTCCCTTCTCACCACCCGACCGCAACCGCGCCCGCACCCGCCAGCCGGGTCCGGCACACCACGGGACGCCCACCGTTCGGCTGGGCGTCCCGACGGTGCCGACCGGTCAGCGCTTGGTGGTCGCCTTCTTGGCCGGGGACTTCTTCGCCGGTGCCTTCTTGGCCGCCGTGCTCTTGGCCGCCCCGGTGGTCCTCTTCGCCGCGGCCGATGTGGTCGCCGCCGCCGACTTCTTCGCCGGGGCGGCCTTCTTGGTGGCGGTCTTCGCTGCCGTGGTCTTGGTCGCCTTCGCCGGGGCGGCCTTCTTCGTCGCGGCGGCCGACTTCGTGCCGGCCGCCTTTGCCCCGGCCGCCTTGGCGGTGGCGGCCTTGGCCGTGGTCGCCTTGGCCCCGGCGGCCTTGGCCGTGGTCGCCTTGGCCCCGGCCGCCTTGGCCGCCGTCGCCTTGGCCCCGGCCGCCTTGGCCGCCGTCGTCTTGGCCGTAGTGGCCTTGGCCGCCGTCGTCTTGGTGGCGGCCGTGGCGGTCTTCTTCGCCGCCGCCGTGGCCTTCGGCACCTTCCCGCTGGCCACCATCTCCTTGAACCCGGCGCCGGCCCGGAAGGTCGGGACGGATGTCTTCTTGACCTTCACCGCCTCGCCGGTCCGCGGGTTGCGCGCTGTTCGGGCACCCCGGACGCGCTTCTCGAACGCTCCGAATCCGGTGATCGCCACCTTCTCGCCCTTGGTGACCGCCGCCTGGACCTCAGCGAGGACCGCGTCGAGCGCGGCCGTCGCCGTCCTCCGGTCCCCCAGGCGAACGGCGAGCGCCTCGATGAGCTCGGCCTTGTTCACGACTTCCTCCCGATTGTGCAACTGACTCGACGCGAGCCATTCTGCGCGCACGGTATGCCCTGTGCTGCCTGGACACAAACATTCGGCGGAAAAAAGCCCTTGTGTCGCAACGGATTCGCCCCCACCGGCGGGGCCGGTGGGGGCGGAAACCGATGCTGGATCGGGCGTACGGCTACGCCACGGAGGGCAGGAAAGGCCGCCGGTCGCGCTCGTAGGAGGTGATGTCGGCCTCGTGCCGAAGGGTGAGTCCAATGTCATCCAACCCCTCCATCAGCCGCCAGCGGCTGAAGTCGTCGAGGGGAAAGGGCCAGGTGGCGTCCCCGGCCCGGACCTCGCGGGAGGTCAGGTCGACGGTGACCGGGGTGGCCGGGTCGGACTCGACGAGAGCCCACAACTCCTCCACGGCCCGCAATTCCAACTCGACTGGCAGCAGACCCTCCTTGAGGGCATTGCCACGGAAGATGTCGCCGAACCGGGGCGACACCACCGCCTTGAACCCCCAGTCGCGCAGAGCCCACACGGCGTGCTCCCGGGACGACCCGGTGCCGAACTCCGGGCCTGCCACAAGAATCGACGCTCCCGAATACGCCGAATCGTTCAACACGAATGAAGGGTCCTCCCGCCACGCGTTGAAGAGCCCGTCGGCGAATCCGGTCCGAGTCACCCGCTTGAGGTACACGGCAGGAATGATCTGATCGGTGTCCACGTTGGAACGGCGCAGCGGCACGGCGGTGCCGGTGTGCACGGTGAACTTGTCCATCTGGCGCGGCTGCCCTTCTAAAGGTCGGCGGGGGCGGCGAGCCGGCCGACCACGGCGGTGGCGGCGGCGACCGGCGGCGACACCAGGTGGGTACGTCCGCCCCGGCCCTGGCGGCCCTCGAAGTTTCGGTTGGAGGTCGAGGCGGATCGCTCGCCCGGGGAGAGCGTGTCCGGGTTCATGCCCAGGCACATCGAGCAGCCGGCGAAGCGCCACTCGGCCCCGGCGTCGGTGAAGACCTTGTCCAGCCCCTCGGCCTCGGCGGCCTCCCGGACGGCGGCCGAGCCGGGCACCACGAGCATCCGTACGCCGTCGGCGACCCTGTGCCCCCGCAGCACGTCGGCGGCGGCGCGGAGGTCCTCCAGCCGGCCGTTGGTGCAGGAGCCGACGAAGACCACGTCGACGGAGAGGTCACGCAGCGGGGTGCCCGGGGTGAGGGCCATGTACTCCAGGGCCCGGCGGGCGGCGGCCCGCTCGGACTCGCCGGCGAACTCCTCCGGGTCCGGCACGGCCGCGCCCAGCGGCGCGCCCTGGCCCGGGTTCGTGCCCCAGGTGACGAACGGCGTGATCCGGCCGGCGTCGAGGGTCACCTCGGCGTCGAACGTCGCGCCCTCGTCGGTGGGCAGGCCCCGCCAGTACCGCACCGCCGCGTCCCAGTCCGCGCCCGCGGGCGCGTTCGGCCGCCCCTTGAGGTACGCGAAGGTGGTCTCGTCCGGCGCGATCATGCCGGCCTTGGCGCCCCACTCGATCGACATGTTGGCGACGGTCATCCGCCCCTCCATGGACAGCGCGCGGATCGCCTCGCCCCGGTACTCCACGATGTGCCCCCGGCCACCGCCGGTGCCGACCTGGGTGATCAGGGCGAGCACCAGGTCCTTGGCGGTGACGCCGGGGCCGAGCTGGCCGGTGACGTTCACGGCCATCGTCTTGGGGCGGCTCTGCGGTAGCGTCTGGGTGGCCAGCACGTGCTCGACCTCGCTGGTGCCGATGCCGAACGCGAGCGCGCCGAAGGCGCCGTGGGTGGCGGTGTGGGAATCGCCACAGACGATCGTCATGCCGGGCTGGGTGACGCCCAACTGCGGGCCGATCACGTGCACGATGCCCTGGTTGGCGTCGCCGAGCGGGTGCAGCCGCACGCCGAACTCGGCGCAGTTGCGGCGCAGCGTCTCGATCTGGGTGCGGGAGGTGGGGTCCGCGATCGTGAGCAGGTCGCCGCGCCGCTGCGAGAAGGCCGGGTTTGCGTACCCCGTGGGGGTGTTGTGGTCCTCGGTAGCGAGCGTGAGGTCGGTGCGGCGCACGCGGCGGCCGGCGAGCCGCAGGCCGTCGAACGCCTGCGGGCTGGTGACCTCGTGCAGCAGGTGCAGGTCGATGTAGAGCAGGTCCGGTTCACCGTCGGCGGACCGGACGACGTGCGCGTCCCAGACCTTCTCGGCCAGGGTCCTCGGTCGAGTGTCTCCCACCATCTGGACATCCTAAATTCTGGGAGGTAAATTTCGGCTTGTGGGACACAGTATGAGCGGTGTCGGCGTTCTCGACAAGGCGGTGGTCATCCTGGCCGCCTGTGTCGACGGCGCCAGCCTGGCCGAACTCGTTGAACGCACCAAGCTGCCCCGGGCCACCGCGCACCGGCTGGCGCAGGCGCTGGAGATCCACCGGATGCTGGTCCGGGACACCCAGGGCCGTTGGCGACCGGGCCCCCGGCTCGGTGAGCTCGCCAACGCCGCGCCGGACGTGCTGCTCACGGCGGCGGAGCCGCTGCTGGCCGCGCTGCGCGATGCCACCGGGGAAAGCGCCCAGCTCTACCTGCGGCGCGCGGACGAGCGAATCTGCGTGGCCGCGGCCGAGCGGGCCAGTGGGCTGCGGGACACCGTCCCGGTGGGCTCGGTGCTGCCGATGACCGCCGGCTCGGCGGCGCAGATCCTGCTGGCCTGGGAGCCGCCGGAGGCGGTGATGCCGCTGCTGCCCCGCTCCAAGTTCACCGGGCGCACCCTCGCCGAGGTGCGCCGGCGCGGCTGGGCGCAGAGCGTCGCCGAGCGGGAGGCGGGCGTGGCGAGCGTCTCGGCCCCGATCCGCGACCGCACGGGGCGGGTGATCGCCGCAGTCAGCATCTCCGGCCCGATCGAGCGCCTCGGCCGCCGCCCCGGCGAACGCCACGCCATGGCCGTGGTCAGAGCCGGCCAACGCCTGAGTGGTCTCTGACCCCACTCCACCCCCGTTCCGGTGATCAAGAGGTGTGCGTCACGTGTCGCGCCGATCGCAGGCAAGGCCCCTGATCACCGCGAGCAGAGGGCTGAGGTGGGGTGGAGACGGGGGAAGGCCCGGCTCACCGGGGGTGAGACGGGCCTTCCGTGGCGTAGCCCCGACCGGATTCGAACCGGCGCTACCGCCTTGAGAGGGCGGCGTCCTGGGCCGCTAGACGACGGGGCCAGAACTTTCCTGCTTCACCGCCCTGCCGGACGGTGCCGCTGTAGTCTAGCGACGGACCCCGGGCCGGCGCACGGGGGGTGGGCGGTCGCCCCACGGCATCCCGGCCCACCAGGCCGGTGAGGCGAACCGTGTCCCGGATGCGAAACAGCCCGTCTCACCGGAGCGAGACGGGCTGGACAGAGTGTAGCCCCGACCGGATTCGAACCGGCGCTACCGCCTTGAGAGGGCGGCGTCCTGGGCCGCTAGACGACGGGGCCAGAACCTTTTGCTTCACCGCCCTGCCGGACGGTGCCGCTGAACTCTACCAGAGATCATCCTGGCCCGCTCAGCGGGCCAGGGCCACCCCAGCTTGATCCAGCGACCGACGCTCTCACGAACACCGGTTGCTGGGGTACCAGGACTCGAACCTAGACTAACTGAACCAGAATCAGTCGGGCTGCCAATTACCCCATACCCCATTGGCACCTTGCGGTGCCGTTCGTGCCTTGCGGCACCGGAGAGAAACTTTACCCTCCCACCTCCGGCAGGCCAAATCGGGGGTCCGAAACCGCATCTGGCCTGCGGCTTCGGGCTTCCCGACGGCTCAGGTCACCGGGACCACCGGGTTGCTCAGCTCCCCGATCCCCTCGATACGCACCGTGACCGTATCCCCCTCCGTGAGCGGGCTAACCCCCGCCGGAGTGCCCGTGAGGACCACGTCCCCGGGGAGCAGCGTCATCACGTGCGATACGTACGACACCAGGGCCGGCACGTCGAAAACCATGTCCCGGGTACGCCCGAGCTGCCGCACCTCCATCTCCTCCGGGTCACGGCCCACCTCGCACCGGACCTCCAGGTCGGTGACGTCGAGTCCGGTGGTGATCCACGGGCCGATGGGGCAGAACGAGTCGAAGCCCTTGGCCCGGGTCCATTGCCCGTCGGAGCGCTGGAGGTCCCGCGCGGTGACGTCGTTGGCGCAGGTGTAGCCGAAGATCGCCCGCTCGGCGGCGGCCCGGTCGGCCCGGCGGGCGCCCGGCGCGCCGATCACCACGGCCAGCTCCGCCTCGTGCTCGACCTGCTTGGAGAAGATCGGCAGCCGGATGGCGTCCCGTGGCCCGATCACGGAGGTGGACGGCTTGAGGAAGAGCAGTGGCTCCTTGGGCACCTCGTTGCCGAGCTCGGCGGCGTGCTCGGCGTAGTTGCGACCGACGCAGACCACCTTGCTGGGCAGGATCGGGGAGAGCAGCCGGACATCGGAGAGGGCCCACCGGGCGCCGCTGAACTGGATCTGGCCGAATGGGTGACCCTCGATCTCGGCGATGGTCAGGCCCTCCGGGCCCGCCCCCGGTTCGCCCTCGACGACCCCGAACGACATTCCCTTGGCATGAGCGAAACGAGCGATACGCACCTGGCCAATCTAGCCCCGCCCGCGCGGCCCGGCGTCGGCACCGGCCGTCCGAGGTCCGCGACGGGCCAGCGTACGCCGCAGGCCGCCGCCGGGGGCCGGCTTCGCCGCTTCGTACCCGCACGACGGGTCGCCGCCCCTAACCTCGGCTACCGGAGGTTCGTTCGTATGCCTGCATCGAGACGGCACCACAGGGCCCTCGCAGTGTTCGTACACTGCCTCGGCATTCTCGCCGCCGCACCGGCGCTGCCCACGGCGGCGACACCCAAGGCGGCTGCACCGCCGGGGGCGTTCCGCGCGGCGGCGGCCACCGTGACACCGACACCGACACCGACGCAGCCGGACGCCGCAGCGCCACCGCTGGTCTCCCCGTCCGTGGTGGTGCCGACGCGGGGCGCACCGTCACCGGTGACGGTGGTGGTCACGCCGGCCGGCACGCCGGCCCCGGGCTACCAGGTCCAGGTACGCAACACCGGCAGCCGGCCCGTGGCCACCACCGTGCGCCAGGAACTGCCGCCCGGGACGTCGCCGACCTGGGTCACGCCAGGCGGGCGGACCACCCGCTCGGCCGCCACCACGGAGGTGACGTGGCAGCTCCGGCTCCCGGCTCGCAGCACCACGACCCTGCACACGGCGCTCACCACCGCCGCCGCGGGGCGCGCCCTGTCCTCGCCGGCCTGCGCCTTCGCCGCCAACGGCAACCGACCGTACGACTGCGCGACCGCGACCTGGAACCGTGCCGCGGCGCCGGTGGCCCAGGCCACCCCCGCGCCGACGTGGCGGCGGCCCCCGGCGCTGCTCGCCGCGCTGGCCGGCGTGCTCCTGCTCACGGTCGGCGGGCTCTGGTGGTGGCAGCGGCACCGCCGCGCGCGGGCAGCCACCGGTGCCACCGGCGCGGGCAGCCACACCACGCACTCGGCGACCGGACGCGCCGGCACGGGGACCGTCTTCGCCGGCACCGGTGCCGGGTTCACCGGCCGGGGTGGGCCGGCGGCGACCGGCCCGGATGGCCAGTATTCCCGTCCGGTCACGCCCGTGGTCATGGCCCGCCGCCGCAAGCCCCCGGTGTGGCTGGTGGTGGGAGGTGCCGTCGCGGTCCTGGCCGGCGTGGTGGGGGCCGCGACGGTGACGGCCACCCGGCGGGTCGCCGCGATCGACACGACCAAGCAGCCGACCGCCGGGGCCTGGGTGGGTACGGGCACGACCGGGGTGCTCGGCGTGCCGCTGCGGGAGCAGGCGCTGGAGTTCACCGTCTACCGGATCGCCTGCTCGTCGACGCCGTCGGCCGCCGCACGGCAGTGCCAGGTCACGGTCGGGGTGCGCAACCTGACCCCCGAGCAGCAGACCTGGCACGGTCAGATGCAGCGGGCGTACCTGCCGGGCGGCACCTTCGTCAGCACCGACGAGGCTGCCACCCGGCTGGCCAACCAGGGGCGGGACGTCTTCGCCCAGCCCCTCGCCGCGGGCAGTCGGCTGGTGCTGCCGCTGGTGTTCACGGTCGACGGCGCGGACCGGCCGAAGCGATTGGAGCTGCGCAGCGGGGTGTTCTCCGCCGGGGTGCGGGTCGACGTGCCCTGAGGTGCGGCCACCGGCGGGGGAGGCCCTGTGACGGTCGTACGCTGGTCCGGTGACCGCCGCCCTCGCTTCCGCCGTGCCGCTCGACCTGGCCGAGTGGCAGGCCCGGCGCCGTGCCCACGAGGAGCGGGTCGACGCGTGGCTGGCCCCGCACCTGGCCCGCCGCCGCACCGGGCGGAAGCACCCGGTGGAGGACTTTCTTTTCACCTACTACTCGCACCGTCCCGCCCAGTTGCGCCGCTGGCACCCGGGCGCGGGGGTGATGCTGCGTGGCGCGGACCCGGCCGAGTTCGGCCGGGACTACCGCGCCGCCGCCGCCGGGCTCACCCTCGACACCGAGGGGGTACGCGCCCGGCGGGCGGAGTCGGTCGGCTGGATCCGCGCCCTGCTCGCGGCGACCGCGGGCCGGCCGGCGCACCTGGGCTGCTTCGGTATGCACGAGTGGGCGATGGTCTACCGGCAGACCCAGGACGAGGTCCGCCACAACGCGTGGCCCCTGCGGCTCAGTCCGGAGCGCACCGCCGAGGTCGTCGAGGAGCGGGGCGTGCGGTGCAGCCACTTCGACGCGTACCGGTTCTTCACCGCGCCGGCCCGGCCGCTGAACGTGCTCACCCCGAGCCGGGAGCGCCAGCACGAGCTGGAGCAGCCGGGCTGTCTGCACGCCAACATGGACCTGTACAAGTGGGCGTACAAGCTCTCCCCGCTGGTGCCGAGCGAGCTGGTGGCGGACGCGTTCGCGCTGGCCCGCGAGATCCGCGCCCTGGACATGCGGGCCAGCCCGTACGACCTCGCCGCGCTCGGGTATCCGCCGGTGCGGGTGGAGACGGCGGAGGGACGGGCCGAGTACGCCGTCGCCCAGCGGGGCTTCGCCGAGCGGGCCGCCGGGCTGCGCGCCCGCCTGCTCGCCGCGCTGGCTGCCTGACCACCCGGTTTGGTACCTTTCATCACCTTTTGCGCTTGTCGTTCGTTGGCTCCCTGTACGCGGGAACCCGAGGAACGGAGCACCATGGCCAGACGATCACTCGCCGTGCGGGCGCGGGGCCTGATCCAACGGACCGCCCCCGGCATTCCCCGCTCCCGCAGGGAGGCGCGGACGTCGCTGGAGGCCCTCGCCACCCTGCGCCGGCAGGGCTGGCACCGGTCGGTGGGTGCCGCCCCCGTCGACGGCGACGGCCAACCGCTGCCCTGGTTCAGTTACGCCGCCGTGCGGTGGCTGGACGAGGTGCTGCACCCCCGGGTGCGGGTGTTCGAGTACGGCTCGGGGTCGTCGACCTCCTGGTTCGCCCGCCCCGGACGGGTGGGCGAGATCGTCTCCGTCGAACACGACGCCTCCTGGTTCGCCCAGCTTCCCCAGCCGACCAACGGGGAGATCCGGCACGCGCCGTGCGACGACGGCTGGTGGGACGGCTCGGCGGACTCCCCGTACGTGGCGGCGATCGCCGACGGGGCTCCCTGGGACGTGGTGGTGATCGACGGCGCGTCCCGCACCGTCTGCGCCCGGGTCGCCCCGAAGTACCTCGACCCGGCCGGCCTGGTGCTGCTCGACGACACGGACCTGCCGACGACCGATCCGGCGGCGGCGGAACTGACCGCGCACGGCCTCGGCCGGCTAGACCTGTGGGGCTTCAAGCCCGGCGTGCAACGGCTGACCTGCACCTCGGTCTTCAGCTGGGACTTCAACCACTGGCTGTGTCACCCGACGGTGCGCGATCGGTGACGGCCCCGTTGCTCCCGGAGCCATTCGGCCGGACCGCCGCGTCCGGCTCAACCGCCTCCCGCACGCCGCCCCGCAGCGTTGCTTCCGTGGGGCGTTCCGGATGGCCGCCGTGCGTCGCCCACTCGGGGGCGAGGATCGACATGACGGTGGCGTCGACCCAGTCGTCGCCGTCACGCAGTACCTGGCGCAGCACCCCCTCGGCGACGAAGCCGACCTTCTCGTAGACCCGGCGGGCCCGGGGGTTGAAGGCGAACACCTCCAGCGAGATCCGGTGCAGGCCGAGCCGTTCGAAGCCGTACCCGACGACCAGCCGGACCGCCTCCGTGCCCAGGCCCCGGTCGCGGCCGTTCGCGGCGAACAGGGTACGGAAGTTGCAGCTACGGTTCCCCTCGTCCCACTGGTTGAGGACGACCTCGCCGACGCATTCGCCGGTGGCGCGGTCGACGACGGCCAGGTCGAGCCGATCGGCCTGCGCGTTGCGGCTGCCGTACCACTCGCGCAGCCGCTGCTCGTCGTGCTCCCCGGGCGGGCTGCCGGTCAGCCGGCACACCTCGGGGTCGGTCAGGGCGGCGCGGAAGGTCGACACGTCGTCGGCGACGAACGGGCGCAGGAGCACCCGCTGCCCGGCGAGGGTCGGCTTGACGGAGAAGTCGGGCGTCGGATCGGTGTTCATGCCCGGGCAGACTACGGGCGACGCCCGCCCACCGCCCGCCATTTCGCCCCGGCGACCGGCGGCGCCACGATCAGTCGCCGTCGACGCGGCGGTCGCGCTTGCGCTGCGCTTGGCGCTTCTTGTCGGCGAGGCGGCGTTCCTTCG
>NZ_SMKJ01000001.1:0-80536 GCF_004348615.1 Micromonospora sp. KC207 | reverse complement strand
CCGACATGGCGTCAGTGCTGGCTGGTCACCGGCTGATCCGCGGGGGCGGGTCGTCGCTCAACCGACGCCGTCGAGCGACCAGCGCCCAAGCGCCCGCAGCAGCCACGATCACTCCCAACGTGGCCAGACCTCGGGCCGTCGCCCCATCGTCACCCTCGCCTGCCGGCTCGGCGACCGCCGTCGTGGTCGACCCAGGAACGTCGGGCACGTCCGCCGTCGCCGATTCGAAACCCACCGGGGGTACGTCTGCCGTAAGCGCCGCAACCAGGTCGATGACGCCGTAGCCGTACTCGTCGTCGCGCCCTGGCGGCCCTTTGTCGACGGCGGTGGCAGTGAGGCGATGGACGACCTCCGAGGCGGGCAGGTCGGGAAACTTCGATCGGACCAGAGCAGCGGCCCCTGCGACTATCGCTGTGGCACTGGACGTGCCGGTGCCTTTGGAGTACTTCCCGTCGTAACTGGTGCTGTAGATGTCGACTGCCGGTGCGGTTATGTCTACGGCGGGTCCTGTGACCGATACCGCTGCGAGGTTTCCGTCCCTATCAATGCCGCCTACTGCTATAACGCCCTCTTCTGACGCGGGATAGCCGACGCTGATGTCAAAGGGATTATTGCCGGCGGCTGCCACAATCACAATATCTACTTGGATGGCGTTCTCGATGGCCTGTTGCAGCCGTTGGCTGGCGCCAGCCACTGCGGAAATGCTTATCACGTCGGCGCCGTGAAGGGTGGCCCATTCGATGCTGGCAGCTAGATCTTCGGTGTCTCCCTTTCCATCTATTTGTCGTGCACGTATAGGTAGAATCTGAGCCTCTGGCGCGATGCCAAGCGCTCCCACGCCTGTGGCCTGCCCGTGAGCGGCGATCAGTCCAGCCATGGCTGTCCCATGACTGTCGTCGTCTTTGCGGCCGTCTCCATCCCCTGAAACATCGGTTCCGGGCAGCAGGTTCTTTTGAAGGTCAGGATGTGGGTCCACGCCAGTGTCGGGAACGGCGACAATAATTCTTTTCCCTCGGGTGATCTGCTGAGCTTCTTCTGCTTTCAAAAAGCGCAGGTGCCACTGGTCGCCCCTGATCTGACTTGCGCCATCTTGTGCGTAGTCTGCGGTTACCCGTTCAAGAGGGGGTGTGGCTGCAGTGCAGAGGGTTGCCAGTGCGAAGCTGGCTGAGATGTAGCGATTCACCGATCAAAGCCGATGGCTGGGCCAGGGTCTATGGGTTCATCGTTATCTGTGGGTCGAACCACAGGAGGTACTCCATTAATGGTCTCCCACGGGTGATCTGGATCCCAGAGGTGTCGACCTTCCTCGCGCTTTTCCTGGCTTCCATGCCGAGTGGGCGTTGCTCCAAACCCGGGAGCACCACCGGTAGGAGCTAATCCGTGTACATTGCCTATAAGGCTACTGCGCCCGCCTCCGGGCCTAGAGCCAGCGGCTCCCGTTGGACTTGTGCCAGCGCCCCCGCCTCCGATGACGCCACCGACCGGGTTGATCCTGCGAGATGAGGTGGCTCCCCCAGGCTGCCCAAACCCTGCTCCCGGCACGCCACCGATAAGGCCGTTAGGGGGCAGCGGTCGATTCGGATTAGAAACTGTACTGCCGCTGGCACCGCCGGCGATCGACCGCGTTGGAGGGACGGACTGCCCGGGAGGGTTATTGAATGCGCCGGGACGGCTGGGAGGGATAGGGGTCAGAGGGCCGGACGATGGTGCTCCAATATTGTGTGATCCGCCGGTCGACGCGGTCGATGTTCCCCCAGGCATGGCCTGGTGTGAGGGGGCGTTCGCTCCACCCAGTACAGGGCCTACGCCTTGAGGCGTTGGAATTGGGGAAGGTGCTTTGCTGGTCTCTCCGCGAGAGGAATTTGTCAGACTTGATGATGAAATCGGAACCGGCATGATGAGTGGGATTATGGGCGCATCGCCGGCGTAAGCGTCTGGGTTGTCGGGCTGTCGTGGTGCCTTGGGTGAAGGAGGGGGTTGGCGGAGCATTGCTTGGGCCTGTTGGAGTTCGCCGCTCAACCCGTACATCAGGTTTCGGGCCTGGGCGTTGAGTCGCTCCAGGTCGGCGTCAGTCACCGGCTTGTCCGGCAGCCGGCTGCCCATCAGCGCCTTCGGATCGGCGGTCGTCGCCTCGTACGCCCGCTTCTGCTGGAGTTTCTCCACGTACTGGTCGTGTAGCGGCTTGAGTTCGGTGCGGGCGCTGCTGATCGCTCGGGTGGCGGCCGCGAGGGCGTCGTAGTTCGCGGCAGCCGCGTCGTGGGTGCGTTGCACCTTGTCGATCAGGTCGTCCAGTTCGCCGAGGTACGCCCGGGCGGCGGCGTTGGTCGCCGGTGGCCACGCCTCGGCCAGGCCGCGCCGGTACTCCTCGAGGCGGCCCAGGTGGGCCTGCGCGAGGTCGCAAACCTTGCGCCAGCCGGCGACCTGCTTCCAGTGCCCGGCGGTCTCGTGGTCCTGGATGCACGCCCACATGCTCAGCAGGTCCATCAGCCGCCAGTCGGTGAGGCCGGACGTCCGGCCGCTGCCCCGCTCGATCATGGCAGCACCACCCGCCCCGGCCCGCCGTCCGGGCTGGTCGGGTCGGGCAGAGCCGGCGTGGGGCGGCCCTGTCCCGCCGCGCCCGGGTTGGCGAGGGCCCGCTCCACGTCGGAGACGCGAGCGGCGGAGAAGGCGTCGGAGTCGGCGTACTGCGCGGCGATCCGGCCGGCTGCCGTGGCCAGGTGGCCGGTGGCCCCACCGACGGACCAGACCATCGTGGCGGTGGCCTGCTGGGTCTCGTTGTGCGCCTTGAGGAACTGCACCAGTTCGACGAAGGCGTCGGCGGGGTTGGGGATCTGTGCCTTCATGTCGTCCGCGATGTACGACAGATGCGGTGCGTAGTTCCGCTCGACCTCCGCCTGGAGCTTGTCGGCGAACTCGCGCATCTGGCGGATGTCGGCCTCGATGCTGCCGTAGCCGCTCAACCAGGGTGCTGGTCGGTCCTCCTCGGGAATCATCGACCCTCCCTATCCGTCACGGCATCGTCTCCCTGAGTGAGGTTAACGGGTGTCGCTGACCTCCGGGAGCCCCCGCCGCCACCCGCCTCGGCGGCAGGCCACACTGGCACATGCCGGCGAGTGCGTCAGCGGGGCAGACCGGAGGCGCGCCAGGCTCCCGGGCGGGCGGCGAGCGCCGTAGCGCCGGGCCGACCGCTGCGTGCCCAGGCCGACGGCGCGGCGGGCGCGTGAGCGGCGGCGGAGCGGGTCCGGGCGACGATGACGCCGACCAGCGCGGCCAGTTCCTCGGCGGTCGGAACGCCCCGGGTCACCCGGAACAGCGGCTCTTCGGCAGACATGCCGTTCAGCGTACGCGTCGCGAACTTGACCTTCGTCGCACAGTGGCGTGCCGGCGGTGTGCGGCGGGCCGCCGCCGGGTACCGTCTCCACCGATGTCGAACGCGCTTCCCCAACTCGTTGCCGACCGGTACCGGCTGATCTCGCCGCTCGGTCAGGGTGGCATGGGTCGGGTATGGAAGGCGCGCGACGAGGTGCTGCACCGGGATGTGGCGATCAAGGAACTGGTCCCGCCGCCCAGCCTCACCCCGGAGGAGCGCCGCGAGATGCGGGAACGCTCGCTGCGGGAGGCCCGTGCCATCGCGCGACTCAACCACGTCAACGTGGTCCGCATCTTCGACGTTCTGCGCACCGACGGTGACCCGTGGATCGTCATGGAGTACGTGGCGTCGAAGTCCCTTCAGGACACTCTCGCGGAGGACGGGCCGGTGTCGCCGGCCAAGGCGGTCGAGATCGGCCTGGGGGTGCTCGGCGCGCTGAAGGCGGCGCACAAGGCCGGCGTCATGCACCGGGACATCAAGCCGGGCAACGTGCTGCTCGGCACCGACGGCCGGGTGGTGCTGACCGATTTCGGCCTGGCGACCATCCCCGGTGACCCGAACGTGACGCGGACCGGAATGGTGCTGGGCTCCCCGGCGTACATCGCCCCGGAGCGGGCGCGGGACGGCACCGCCGGCCCGGAGGCGGACCTCTGGTCGCTGGGCGCGACGCTCTACGCGGCGGTGGAGGGCAAGTCGCCGTACGCCCGACCGTCGGCGATCGCCACCCTGGCGGCGCTGGCCACCGAGCCGATGCCGCCGCCGAGGAACGCCGGCCCGTTGAAGCCGGTGCTGAACGGGCTGCTCCGCAAGGACCCGGCCGAGCGGATCGACGCCGAGGTGGCCGAGCGGCTGCTGCGGCGGGCCGCCGGGCGTCGCGCCAAGACCATCTCGCTGCTCGACGGCGTACGCCGGCCGGGGCCGAACGGCCCGCGCGAGCCGCGACCGCCGGTGGTGCCCGCGCCGCGCCCCGCCGAACAGCGCACCGGCCGGCCGGCGGCCCCGCCCGCACCGCGTACCCCGGAAGGTGGTCTTGCCGCCGGTGGCGCGGCGGCGGCCGGCGTGGGCGGCGGCGACGCGACCGCGAAGGTCCCGGCGGGGGTGGACGCCGCGCCGACCGCGAAGGTCGACCTGCCGAGCGCCGACGCCGATCCGACCGCGAAGGTCACCGACTTCGGCCCGCAGGCGGCCGATACCACCGCGAAGATCCCCGCCCCCGACGCCGCGACCAGCGCCGACGAGGATGCGGGCACGCCGGCCGGAGAAAGCGACGGGCCGCCGGCGGACCGGGCCGCCGAGGCAGCGGACGAAGGGGCCGACGGGGTCCCGGCCGCCGGCCGGGCCGACGACACCCGGGTCGATCCGGGCGCGGCCGCGCCCGTTTCGCCGCCCGCCCCGGCCCGCGAGCCCGCGGCCGCGCCCCGCGAGCAGGCCGCACCGACGTCGGTGCTGCCGGCCGCCGCCGGCCCGGCACTCTCGTCGACGGGCCGGGCCACCGTCGTCGGGGGCACGAAGCCCGAACGTCGCCGCCGCGGCCTGCTGGTCGGCGCGCTCGTCGCGGTGCTGCTGATCGGCCTGCTGGCGGCGGTGCCGCTGCTCGGCCGCAGCGGTGACGACGACCCGGGGCCCGGCGGCGACCCGCAGGCGGGCGTGTCGACGTCGACGCCGTCGGCCGCACCGGCGACCAGCAGCGCGGTTCCGCCCAGCCCGACGCCGTCTGCCAGCCCGTCCGTGGACCCGAACGCCTTGCCGGAGGGTTGGCTCCTGCACAAGGACCCGGCGGGTTTCTCGCTGCCCCTGCCGAAGGGCTGGGTGCGGCGCAGCGTGGGGCAGAACACGATCGTCTTCGACGAGCGCGACGGGGTGGGCGAGCTGCTGGTGCAGTGGACCAGCACCCCGGAGGGCGACGCCTACGCCGACTGGAAAGAGAAGGAACCGGCCCGGAAGAACTACGTCAACGGCTACCAGTATCTGAGCATCAAGCGCTGCGACTACTACAAGACGTGCGCGGACTGGGAGTGGTTGGAAAATCGGGACGGCACTCGGATCCACGTCCGCAACCGGGGCTTCGTCACCGCCAGCAACCGGGGGTACGCCCTCCGCTGGGAGGTGGCGAACAAGGACTGGCAGGCGCGGCTGGCCGACTTCGACCGGATCGCCAAGGGCTTCAAGCCGGACCGGGTCGACTGAGCGCCCGGCCGGGGCCGTCCATTGCCGACTCGGCCCGCTGAGCAGGCGATTCCCGCCGCTGCGATGTCGATTCGCATGTACTTGCGTCGAACGGGGTATCTGATCCCGGACGATGCGAGGAGGTGCGACATGGGACACCGACGCAGGGACGCTCGACCCAGGCTGGCACTGTGGATGCTCGTCGCGTTCGGCGACGTGGTGCTGCTGCTGGTCAGCGCGGGTCTTCCGGTGCTGTTCGCGCTGTTCGGTGTCGTGGCCGGCGCCGTCGCCGGCGTGGCCGCCTGGCGGATGGCACGGCGGGCCACGCCGGACCGGCAGGACCGGATGCCGGCGCGGCCCGCGACACGGGCCGGGTGAGGGCTGGCGGCAGCAGGACCGGCCGCCGACCGTACGGTCGCAATCGGTTCCGCTGCCGCCAACCACCTACCCGGGCGTTCGGGTCAGGTGTTGTTCGCCAGCGCGATCAGCCGGGCGCGGTCGCCGTTCCAGTTGTTGCGGTCGACGTCGCCGCTGATCCCGGAGACGCTGCCGGAGGCCGTGTACTGCCAGAAGCTCCAGACCGAAGCGCCGGCCGGCAGGGTGCCCGGGGTGCTCGACCAGCGGGCGAGCCACAGCGGGTGGTTGGCCCACGGCCCGGTCCAGCTACCGGTGCACTGGTTCCACCAGCTCGTGGTGGTGTAGATGACCGCGTACCGGCCGGTGCGGGCCTTGTACATGTTCAGGAAGTCCTGGATCCAGCTACGCATTCCGGACGTGCTGAGGCCGTAGCACGTGCCGCCGCTGTACGGGTTGGCCTCGACGTCCAGCGCGGCCGGCAGGGTGCGACTGTCCGCCGACCAGGCGCCGCCGTTGCTGGCCAGGTAGTTGGCCTGGGTGGCGCCGGAGGAGATGTTCGGCCGGGCGAAGTGGTACGCCCCCCGGATCACTCCGGCGTTGTAGGAGTTGACGTAGTTGGCGTTGAAGTTGGGGTCCTTGTAGCTCGTACCCTCGGTGGCCTTGATGAACGCGAACTGGATGCCCGCGTTGCGGACGCTCGTCCAGTTGATCGATCCCTGGTAGTGGGAGACGTCGATGCCGGGGGTGGTGGCGGCCGCCGCCGGGCCGGCGGTGGCGACGAGGGTCGCGGCAGCGGTGGCGAGGCTGGCCAGGCCGGCGGCGAGCAGCCGGCGCAGGGCGGTTCGGGTACGGGTCACGGATGCCTCCAGGATCGCTGAAGAATTGACAGCCATCTTTGAAGAAATCCGCCTGGAAGGCAAGAGTGACCGAAAATGCCTGTCGCCCGGACCGGCGGCCACGGCGGGCACGCCCGACCCGGCGCATTCCTCCATGATGGACATCCGGCTGGTCCGCTGCCAGGCTGGTGCCGCCCTGACGCGGCTGCACCGAGGAGAGCGATGACGACCCCCCTGCCCCGTCCGATCGACGCCGTCCTGTTCGACTTCTCCGGCACGCTGTTCGCCGTGGAACTGCCGCAGCGTTGGCTGCGGGCGGCGGCGGCCACCGTCGGCGTCCAACTCGACCCGGCGCAGCAGGAGGCCCTGACCGGGTTGCTGTTGGCGGCCGGCCGTCCCGGCGGGCCGGAGCCGCACGCCGTCCCGCCGGGGCTCGCCGACACGTACGCCCGCCGGGACCTCTCGCCCGAAACGCACCGCAGCGCGTACGTGGGCCTGCTCTCCACCGTCGACCTGCCCCATCCCGGCCTCGCCGAGGCGCTCTACGACCGGCTGTTCCGCACGGACGGCTGGCTGCCCTACCGCGACGCCGCCCCGGTCCTGGCGGAGCTGCGCCGGCGCGGCGTGGGCACCGCCGTGGTCAGCAACATCGCCTGGGACCTGCGGCCCACCTTCGCGGCGTACGGGATGGCGGAGCTGGTGGACGCCTACGTCTTCTCCCACGAGGTGGGGGCGGTCAAGCCCGACCCCCGGATCTTCCGCACCGCCTGCGACGAGCTGAAGGTCGCCCCGGAGCGGGCGCTGATGGTGGGCGACACCCTAACCGACGGTGGGGCGGTGCACGCCGGCCTGCAGACCCTGCTGCTGCCGGCCAGCCCGCCGGACACCGTGCACGGCCTGGCCGCCGTGCTCGAACTGGTCGGCGGCGAACCGGCCGGGCCCGCGTTTCCGGAAATGACGGACGCATAGAGATCAACCGATCACACCTCAGTGGCCCATAAGTAGGGAAATCACGAGTGATCCTTCGGTACGTTCACGAAGAGCCCAGTCCACCGTGACCCCTGGAGTGCTCGTGAACCAGCGACCCGTCTCGGTCCCATCCTTTCGAGGGCGTTCGTGAAGGCGCTGGTCCTGGCGGGAGGGGTGGGATCGAGATTGCGTCCGATCACCCACACGTCCGCCAAACAACTCATTCCCGTGGCCAACAAGCCGGTGCTGTTCTACGGGCTCGAGGCTATTCGTGAGGGCGGTATCGAGGAGGTGGGCATCGTCGTCGGCAGCACCGCGCCCGAAATTCAGCGCGTGGTCGGCGATGGTTCCCAGTTCGGCCTCCAGGTGACCTACCTTCCGCAGGAGGCTCCCCGGGGGCTGGCGCACGCCGTGCTCATCTCCCGCGACTACCTCGGCGACGACGACTTCGTCATGTACCTCGGCGACAACTTCATCGTCGGCGGGATCAAGGACATCGTCGAGCGCTTCCGGCAGGAGCGACCGCACGCGCAGATCATGCTGACCCGGGTCGCCGACCCGCACGCCTTCGGTGTCGCCGAGATGGGCGCGGACGGCCGGGTGATCGGGGTGGAGGAGAAGCCCGAGCACCCCAAGAGCGACCTGGCCCTGGTCGGGGTCTACGTCTTCAGCCCGGTGGTCCACGATGCCGTGGCCGAGCTGAAGCCGTCCTGGCGCAACGAGCTGGAGATCACCGACGCGGTGCAGTGGATGATCGACCGCGGCCACCGGGTCGACTCCACCATGATCACGGGCTACTGGAAGGACACCGGGAACCTCGCCGACATGCTGGAGATGAACCGGTTCGTCCTCGGCAGCGTCGAGCCCCTGGTCGAGGGCAAGGTCGACGACCGCACCGAACTGATCGGCCCGGTGGTGATCAGCGCCGGCGCCGACGTCAGCGGCTCCCGGATCGTCGGCCCGGTGGTGGTCGGAGCCGGCTCGATCATCCGCAACTCCTACCTCGGCCCGTACACCTCGATCGACTGCGACTGCACCCTGCTGGAGACCGAGATCGAGCACTCCATCGTGCTGCGCGGCGCCTACATCGAGGGCATCGGCCGCATCGAGTTCTCGATGATCGGCCGGGAGGCGCGGGTGGTCCCCGGGCCCCGGGTGCCCAAGACGCACCGGTTCGTCCTCGGCGATCACAGCGAAGTCCGGGTGGGGGTCTGATGCGTCGCGTCCTGGTCACCGGCGGTGCCGGTTTCATCGGCTCGCAGTACGTCCGCGACCTGACCACCGGTGCCTACCCCGACACGGCGCAGGCCCGGGTGACGGTGCTGGACAAGCTGACGTACGCGGGCAACTTCGCCAACCTCGAACCGGTCCAGGACCGGATCACCTTCGTCCAGGGCGACGTCTGCGACACGGCGCTGCTGGCCGAGGTGCTGCCCGGGCACGACGTGGTGGTCAACTTCGCCGCCGAGTCGCACGTCGACCGGTCCATCGCCGACTCGGCGGAGTTCGTCCGCACCAACGTGCAGGGCGTCCAGGCGCTCATGCAGGCGTGTCTCGACGCCGGGGTCGCCCGGGTGGTCCAGGTCTCCACCGACGAGGTCTACGGCAGCATCGACGAGGGTTCCTGGGCCGAGGACACCCCTCTGGCGCCGAACTCCCCGTACGCGGCGGCGAAGGCCGGCGGGGACCTGATCGCCCTGGCCTACGCCCGCACCCACGGGCTGCCGGTCTGCCTCACCCGGTGCGGCAACAACTACGGGCCGTACCAGTTTCCGGAGAAGCTGATCCCGCTGTTCGTCACCGAGCTGTTGAACGGGCGACGGGTGCCGCTGTACGGCGACGGCGGGAACGTCCGCGACTGGATCCACGTGACGGACCACTGCCGGGGCATCCAGACCGTCGTCGACCGCGGTGTCCCCGGCGAGGTCTACCACATCGCCGGCACGGCTGAGCTGTCCAACATGGAGCTGACCGGGCGGCTGCTGGACGCCCTGGGGGCCGGGTGGGACCGGGTCGAGCGGGTGCCGGACCGCAAGGGCCACGACCGCCGCTACTCGCTGACGGACGCGAAACTGCGGGCGCTCGGCTACCGGCCCGAGGTCGCCTTCGCCGACGGCCTGGCCGAGACGATCGACTGGTACCGGACGCACCGGGACTGGTGGGAGCCGCTGAAGCAGCAGGCCGACCGGTCGCCGGTGCCCTGAGGCGAGCGCCGCCCCACGGGGGGCGGCGCTTCGCCGACGAAGGGCGCGCCGCAGATCGCCCGCTCGGTCAACCCTTTCCGGATCTATTGACGAAGGAGCCCCGGATGGTTCGTTGTCTGGTGACTGGTGGTGCCGGATTCATCGGCTCGCACCTGGTGGAGTCATTGGTCAGGAATGGGCACCGGGTCACCGTTCTGGACGACCTCAGCGGCGGCAGCCGGCAGCGGGTTCCGGCCGGGGTGGACCTGGCCGTCGGTTCGGTGACCGACGTGGACTTCGTCGATTCACTGTTCGCCGATAACCGATTCGAGCGGGTCTTCCACTTCGCCGCCTTCGCGGCGGAGGCGATCAGCCATTCGGTGAAGCAGCTCAACTACGGCACCAATGTGATGGGCAGCATAAATCTGATCAACGCGTCGCTGCGTGCCGGCGTGCGGTTCTTCTGCTTCGCCTCCTCCGTGGCGGTCTACGGCCACGGCGAGACGCCGATGCGCGAGTCCGTCGTCCCCGTCCCGGCGGACAGCTACGGCCTGGCCAAGTACCTGGTCGAGCGCGAGCTGGAGGTGACGATGCGGACCCAGGGGCTGCCCTTCACCGCCTTCCGCATGCACAACGTCTACGGCGAGTGGCAGAACATGCGGGACCCGTACCGCAACGCGGTCGCCATCTTCTTCAACCAGATCCTGCGAGGCGAGCCGATCACCGTGTACGGCGACGGCGGCCAGGTCCGCGCGTTCACGTACGTCGGTGACGTGGTGAACGTGGTCAGCCGCGCCGCCGAGACCGAGGCCGCGTGGGGGCGGGTGTTCAACGTGGGCTCGTCGAGCACCAACACCGTGCTGGAGCTGGCCCAGGCGGTACGGTCGGCGGCCGGCGTGCCGGAGCATCCGATCGCTCACCTGCCGTCGCGGGACGAGGTGCGAACCGCGTACACCACGACGGAGCTGGCCCGATCGGTCTTCGGCGACTGGACGGACACCCCGCTGGCCGAGGGGCTGGCCCGCACCGCCAAGTGGGCGGCCGACGCCGGGCCGGCGGAACTCCAGTCGTCCTTCGATATCGAGATCGGCGGGGACCGGATTCCGGAATGGGCCCGGCTGGTCAACGAAAGGCTCAGCACGGCGAGCCGCTGAATATGATGAAAACACTAGTCCGCAACCGCAGTGGCATCGCTAGGCTTTGATCCCATGGACCGTGAAGAGATTCGTCGCCGCGTCGCCGCGCTCGAGCCGTGGGTGAATGGATTCGAGCACGACGGAGTGCGTTACGCCGAGGGCTCCCAGCACGGTTATCTGCTGAGCCAGTCCCCGGCCGACCGGGCCGCGAAGTTCTTCGGTGCGTTTCCCGACGCGCGGCGGATCCTCGAACTCGGCGCACTGGAGGGCGCGGACACGCTCGCCCTCGCCCGGCACCCCGGCACGACGGTGCTTGCCCTGGAGGGCCGTCCGGAGAACCTGCGCCGCGCGGAGCTGGTGATGGAGGTCAACGGCATCACCAACGTGGAGCTGCGGGTCGCCGACGTGGAGCGGATCGACTTCACCGAGCTGGGCGAGTTCGACGCCGTCCTCTGCGCGGGCCTGCTCTACCACGTGCGCGAGCCGTGGACCCTGCTGAAGGACATCGCGGGCGTCGCGGCGGGAATCTACCTCTCCACCCACTACTGGGGCGGCGTGGGCGACCTGCAACCGATCGACGGCTACACGGTCAAGCAGGTCCGCGAGGAGCACCCCGAGCCGCAGGCCCGGGGACTCAGCGTCGACGTGCGCTGGCTCGACCGGGAGTCCCTGTTCGCCGCCCTGCACAACGCCGGCTTCGCCGAGGTGGAGGTGCTGCACGAGCGCCGGTCGCCGGAGGTGTGCGACATCATCGCCGTCGGCCGCCGCACCGGCACGCGCCGACCGACCGAAGGGGTGAGCCTCCGATGACCACCATGTCGCGGGAGCGCGAGGCCGTGGCCAGCCGGTTCCGCAGCGACGGGATCGCGCACGTCGGGCCGGTGCTCGACCCCGAGGTGCTGGCCCAGCTCAAGGTCGGCGCGGTGGGCCTGATCGACCGGTTCGCCGGTCCGGCGCGGGCCAACGCCGACTACTGGAACTACGAGGTCGAGGGCGCGGAGCCGGTGCTGTACCGGATCCACAACCTCGAAAAGCAGGACTGGCCGCAGGGCGAGTTGCTGCACCGGCCGGAGATCGCCGCGGTGGCCGTCGACGTCCTCGGCACCCCGGTCGTGCCCACCGCCTTCGCGCTGGTGCTCAAGGAGCCACTGCGGGCGGCCGGTGTGCCGTGGCACCGGGATCGGGTCAACGTCCCCCCGCACGCGGTCTGCAACATCAGCATCTGCCTGGACACCGCCGGGCCGGAGAACGGCTGTCTGGAGGGCGTGCCCGGCTCCCACCTGCTGCCCGACGACGCCGACGTCACGGCCGTGCGCGACGCCGGGCCGCGGGTGCCGGTCCCCTCGCGGGAGGGGGACTTCATCGTCCACGACGTACGGCTGGTGCACGGCTCCGGGCCGAACCCCTCCGACCAGTGGCGGCGCACCATCGTGATCGAGTTCGCCGATCCCGCGCGGGAGCTGCCGGTCCTGACCTCCTGACCGTCCGGCCGCGATCCCCAACCTCCCCTCGGCAGGCCACAGAGAGGCTGCGATGAAGGTTCTGTTCACCGTGTCCAACTGGGCCGGGCACTACATGTGCATGGTGCCGCTGGCCTGGGCGCTGCGGGCGGCCGGCCACGACGTCAAGGTAGCCTGCTCGCCGTCCCAGGTCCGGGGCGTGGCCGCGGCGGGCATGATGCCCGTCTCGGTGCTCGACGGACCCGACATGATGGAGAGCGCCCGGCTGGGCTTCTACGTCCAGGCCCTCTACACCCCGCAGCACATGGTGGAGCAACCGCTGCCGTTGAACCCCTTCACGGGCCGGCCGATGGACTCGCTCGCCGACTTCGACACCGACCTGCTCGCCGACTACTGGAAGCGCACGGTCACCGCGGTCCAGCGCAGCTACGACAACGCGGTCGACTACGCCGCCCACTACCGGCCCGACCTGGTGGTCCACGACATCATGGCCGTGGAGGGCGCGCTGGTCGCCGAGCTGCACCACATTCCCAGCGTCTACTTCTCGCCCGGGTTCATCGGCACCATCGAGACCGAGCCCGGGCTCGACCTGGTCTCCGGCGACCCGGTGACCGAGTTCCGCAAGTACGGCGTCGAGTGGAGCCGGCACCAGATCCGGTACGCCATCGACCCGTCGCCCGACGTGGCAATCCCGCCGATGGGCGACGCGCTGCGGATCCCGATCCGCTACCAGCCCTACAACGGCTCCCAGGACGTGGACCCCTGGCTGCTCGGTCCGCGCCGGGGCAAGCGGGTCTGCGTGGTGTGGGGCAACTCCGCCACGGGCGTGTTCGGCGCGCAGGTGCCGGCGCTGCGGCACGCCGTCGACGCCGCCGCCCAGCGGGGCGTGGAGGTCGTGATCACCGCCGCCTCCTCCGAGGTGGAGGGGCTGGGCGCGCTGCCGCCGAACGTGCGGGTGCTCAGCAACTGCCCGCTGGAGCTCATCCTCCCCGACTGCGACTTGCTGGTGCACCACGGCAGCGCCAACTGCTACATGAACGGGCTCGCCATGGGCGTGCCGCAGTTGTCGCTGGCGCTCAACTACGACGCCCTGATCTACGGGCGGCGGCTCGACCCGCAGGGCGCGACGAAGACGCTGCCCGGCCTGAAGGCGTCCCGCGAGGAGGTCGAGGAGGCCCTCGGCTCCGTCCTCTACGACCACCGATTCCGGGTGGCGGCGCAGCGGATGCGGGAGTCCGTCACCACCGGGCCGACCGCCGTCCAGGTGGCCGAACTCCTCGCCCGGCTGGCCGACACCGGCGCGCTGAGCCCCGAGGACGTCGCCGAGTTCGCCCGGCGTCCGTGACACCGCCCGCCCAGTCTTCCGCAGCCGCCCGCCCAGTTGTCCCCGCAGAGCCCGACAAGACCGCGAGTGAGGTCCGATGAACGACGCGAAGCAGGCGACGCCGCCGCCGCAGGACGCCCCCCGGGGCTGTCCGCTGCGGAGCACCGGCGACCTCAACTACGTCTGGGAGTGGAACACGCCGGAGGAGATGCAGATGCAGCTCGCCGGCTACCAGCCGCGCGAGGAGTACCTCCAGGACCGTGTCGACAAGGTCGCCCTGGTCGTCGAGCAGCTCGGGCTCGGCCCGGAGTCGGAGATCTTCGAGATCGGCAGCGGCGAGGGCATCATGGCGGCCGGGCTCGCCGACCGGGTGCGCGCCGTGCTCTGCGCCGACGTCAGCCGATCCTTCCTCGACAAGGCGCGCGCCACCTGCGAGGGCCGGGAGAACGTCTCCTACCACCACATCGAGAACGACTTCCTGGAGAAGCTGCCGACCGCCGCGTTCGACGCCGGGTTCTCCCTGAACGTGTTCATCCACCTCAACGTCTTCGAGGTCTTCCTCTACTTCCGTCAGATCCGGCGGATCCTGCGGCCCGGCGGGCTGTTCTGCTTCAACTTCCTGGACCTCGGCGACAACACGCGCGGCTTCTTCCACACCTACGCCGAGCGGTACCGCGACGCGAACCCCGTGGAGTTCAAGGGGTTTCTGAACTGGCACGGCGTGGAGTTGATGACCGGCATCGCCGCCGAGGCCGGGCTGACGCCGCTCACCGACAAGATGATCAATCACGACGGCGTGGTGTTCCTGACGCTGCGCAGCGACGGGGAGCCGGCGGCGTGACGGCCGGCCGACGGGCGTGGGTGGGGCACCGGGCGGGAGGACGCCGTGCGGCAGCGCTGCATCGGTGAGCGGGGGCCGCTGGTATCGGCGCTCGGCCTGGGCACCTGGGCGCTCGGCGGCCAGTGGGGCCGGCGGATCGAACCAGGCGTGCAGGCCGTCCGCCGGGCCTTCGACCTGGGCGTCACCCTCTTCGACACCTCCCGGGCGTACGGCGGCGGGGCCGCCGAGGCGGCCCTGGCCCGCGGGCTGGCCGACCTGTTGCCCGCGCACCGGGGCGAGATCGTGATCGCCACGGCCGGCGGGCTGGAGACCCGGCCCGGCGTGCGACGGCACAAGCTCGACCCGCCCGGACGGACGGTGCGCAACAGCGACCCCGCGTTCCTCCGGGACGAGCTGCTGGCCAGCCTGCGTCAGCTCGGCACGGACCACGTCGACGTGTACTCCGTGCACTGGCCCGACCCGACCATCCCGCTCGCGGAGACCGCCGAGGTGCTGGCGGGGTTCGTGCGCGAGGGCCTGGCCCGCCGTGTCGGCTTCGCCAACGTGACGGCGGGCGACCTGGCCGAGCTGGTGCCGACCGGGCTGCTGGACGTCGTCCAGGTGCCGTTCAACCTGCTCGACCGTGGTGCCGAGAAGGATGTGCTGCCCCGCTGCCAGTCCGCCGGCGTCGGGGTGCTGGGCGGCTCCGCGCTCGCCCACGGGCTGCTCACCGGCGCGCTGCACCGCGACCAGGCATTCGCCCCCGAGGACTGGCGGGCCTACTCGCACGCCTTCCGGGGTGAGGACTACGCCCAGCTGCTCGACGTGGTCGACGGCCTCGCCGCCTTCGCCGCCGAGCGTGGGCACACCGTCGCGCAGGTGGCACTGGCCTGGGCGCTGCACCACCCGGCCGGGGTGGTGCCGGTGTTCGGCGCGCAGTCGCCCGGAGTCGTCGAGGAGAACGTCCGCGCCGCCGGCCTGGAGCTGTCCGAGATCGAGCTGCGGGAGCTGGAACTCCTGGTCCGTACCGCGCCGTCGGTCGGCTCCGGGGCCGGACCGGCGAGCCGGACCGAGGAGCGTGACGATGTCCACTGAGCTTTCCGCGACCGACGCGGCCGGCGCGCTGTCGATGAACGACTGGTACGACCAGCTCACCGTGACGCTGATCGAGCAGATCTGCGAACCGGACGCCAACACCGTGGACATCGGGGCCGGCGCCGGCGACATCCTGCGTCACCTGCTGCGGGTCGCCCCCCGTGGCCGGCACGTGGCCGTCGAGGCGCTGCCGTCGTACGCCGAGGGGCTACGCCGGGACTTCCCCGGCGTGACGGTGGTGGCCGCCGCCGCCGCCGAGCGCACCGGCCGGGACAGCTTCGTCCACGTGGTCTCCAACCCCGGCTACAGCGGGCTGCG
The DNA here is from genome assembly GCF_004348615.1 of Micromonospora sp. KC207. Classification (NCBI taxonomy): domain Bacteria; kingdom Bacillati; phylum Actinomycetota; class Actinomycetes; order Micromonosporales; family Micromonosporaceae; genus Micromonospora; species Micromonospora sp. KC207. The sequence goes on along the minus strand of NZ_SMKJ01000001.1, from coordinate 64,502 downwards.
CCAGCGTCCCTACGACCGCCCGGACGAGACCCTGCGGGAGCTGACGGTCGACACCGTGCGCCTGGACGACGTGCTCCCCGGCGACCGCCGGATCGACCTGGTCAAGGTGGACACCGAGGGCGGCGAGGTGCTCGCCCTGCGCGGTGCCGTGGAGCTGCTCCGCCGCTGGCGGCCGGTGATCGTCTTCGAGCACGGCGGCGACCACGCCATGCGGGAGTACGGCACCACCAGCGCCGACCTGTGGGCGCTGCTCGTGACCGAGCTGGGTTACGAGCTGCGTACCCTGCCCGGGCACCGCGCCGGGCAGCCGGCGCTGGACCGGGCGGGGTTCGCCGACGCGCTGCGGGAGCACTGGTACTTCGTCGCCGACCGACCGAGCCCGGGCCCGGCCGGCGGCTCCGGGCAGCACGAACCGTCCGCCTGGCAGAAGGGAACCGAACCATGAGCGCGACTGTGGACGTCCGCACCGAGCAGACCGTCCCCGAGTGCCACATCCACGAGACCGGGCTGCTTCCGGAGCACCTGACCGCCTTCCGCCGGCAGGGCGCGCTGATCCTGCGCGGGCTGCTGGACCCCGACGAGCTGCGGTCCGTGCAGGCGGCGGCCGACGAGCTGATCGACGACGCCTGGCGCACCCGGACGATGACCGACACCATCTGGACGCTGGAACCGCACGAGCCGGACGCGGCGCCGGTGCGGATCGAGTACGTGGTCGACAAGTCCCCGGTGGTCGCCCGGCTCGCCGGCCACCCCCGGCTGCTGCGGGCGATGGAGGACCTGGTCGGCCCCAACCTCATCCCCACCTGGGACAGCATGGTCTTCAAGACCGAGGCGGGGGCGCCCCGGCTGCCCTGGCACCGCGACGGCGGCCTCTACCCGGAGAACGCGGTCGGCATCACCGGCGCCGGCCGGGTGATCGACGTCGGCATCTACCTTGACCCGGCCCCGGAGGACAACTGCGTCTGGTGCATCCCGCAGTCGAACTACTGGGACACCGACCGGGCGAACGAGACCACCACCCGGATGAACGCCACCGAGTGGGACACCACCGGGGCGGTGCCGGCGGTGATGAACCCGGGCGACGTGATGCTGCACAACATCCTGATGCTGCACGCCGCGCCGGCGGTGACCGGCAAGCGGCGCCGGGTCATCTACTTCGAGTACCGGCCCGCCGAGGTCGAGCTGGACCTCGGCCCGCACGTGCCGGAGTACATCGGGCTCAAGCAGCAGGTGCTGCTCTCCTGCCTGGCGCAGCGGCGGGCGGCACCGGAGCACGCCGGCGAGCAGCCCTTCGAGTACCGGCCCGCCGCGTCGCTGCGGCGCTGGGAGGGCCTGCCGGAGCCGACGACCATGCGGTACCCGCACGAGGAGTACTGGCGTTGGTGACCCTGCTGCGGCGCGTACCCGGGCTTGGTCCCCTGCTGACCGGTGCCGGCACCGCCCCCACCGGCCCGTCGCTGGACGAGTTGATGGCCGAACGGTTCCGGGAGCGGGTCGAGCCCCGGCCCGGGGACTGGGCATACGCCCACTTCTTGGACCTGCGCGACGCGCTGGCGGAGGCGGTCCGGGACGCCACGGGGGTCTGGCTCGACTACGGCGCGGGCACCTCGCCATACCGGGGCCTGTTCCGCTCCGCCGAGTTGCAGACCGCCGACATCCCGGGCGGTGAGTCCCTGCCGGCCGACCACGCCCTCGACCGGGACGGGCGCTGCCCGGTGCCGGACGGGACGTTCGACGGGGTGCTCTCCACCCAGGTGCTCGAACACGTCTCGGACGCGGACGCGTACCTGCGGGAGGCGTACCGGCTGCTGCGCCCGGGCGGCCGGCTGGTGCTCTCCACCCACGGGGTGTGGGAGGAGCACGGCGGCCAGGACCTGTGGCGGTGGACCGCCGACGGGCTGGCCCGCCAGGCCGAGTGGGCCGGCTTCACCGTCGACCGCACCGTCAAGCTGACCTGCGGGCCGCGCGGCCTGTTGCTGCTGCTGCGCTGGTACGGCCGCGAGCACGGCTGGCCGTCCGGCGGCCCGGTGGGCCTGGCCCTGCGCGCCCTGTGGCTGGTGGACCGGCTGCGGCCCCGCGCGCTCGACGAGTACCTCGACCGGGCGTTCCGGCATCTCGGCCGCAGCGAGGGCCCCGACCAGCCCTTCTACCTGGACATCCTGCTGGTCGCCAGCAAACCGCACGACGGGGCGCCTGGTCCCGCACACCGGCACGAGACGAGGAGGGCCTGACGTGAGCCAGTTAAAGGCGGCCGGCGAGGAGTTGGTGTCGGAGGTGGTCGAGCGGACCACCTGTCGGGTGTGTGGCGGGACCCTGCGTACGGTCCTCGACCTCGGTGCCCAGTACCTACAGGGCAGCTTCGTGAAGCCCGGCGTGTCGGACCCGCCCAGGGTGCGCTTGCCCCTGGAGCTGACCCGGTGCGCGGAACGCGACGGCGGTGACCCGTGCGGCCTGGTGCAGTTGCGGCACACCCTGCCGGGTGGGCTGCTCTACGACACCTACTGGTACCGCTCGCGGATCAACGACACGATGCGCCGGCATCTCGCCGACGTCGTGGACGCGGCGGTCGAGGTGTTGGGGGAGCGGCCCGGCAAGGTGCTCGACATCGGCTGCAACGACGGCACCCTGCTGGGCAACCTGACCGACGCGCAGCGGTGGGGCATCGACCCCTCCAGCGCCGCCGACGACGCGCCCGACGACTTCAATCTGATCCGCGACTTCTTTCCCAGCCCCGGGCTGGTCCCGCACGCGGGCAGCTTCGACCTGGTCACGTCGATTGCGATGTTCTACGACGTCGAGGACCCGGTGGAGTTCGCCCGTCAGGTCGAGGCGCTGCTCGCCCCGGGCGGGGTCTGGGTGGTCGAGGTCGCCTACCTGCCGGCGATGCTGGAGATCGCCGGCTACGACAGCATCTGCCACGAGCACCTGTCCTACTACTCGCTGGCCACGCTGAGCCGCATTCTGGGCGCGGCGGGCCTGGAGATCGTCCGGGCCAGCCTCAACGGGGTGAACGGCGGCTCGATCTGCTGCGTGGTCACCCGGGCCGGTGAGGCGGGCGGCCGGGCCGACGGTTCGGTCAGAGCACTCGCCGACCGGGAGCTGACGCTGGGGCTGGACGGCGACGCCCCGTACCAGCGCTTCGCCGAGCAGGTGCGCCAGCACCGTGACGAGGTGAGCGCCCTGCTGCGCGAGCTGCGGGGCCAGGGCCGAACGGTGCACGTCTACGGCGCCTCGACGAAGGGCAACACCCTCCTGCAGTTCTGCGGCATCGACCGCGAGCTCATCCGGTACGCCGCGGAGCGCAATCCGGACAAGGTGGGCGCGCGCACCCTCGGCACGGACATCGAAATCATCAGCGAGCAGGAGTCGCGGGCGGCCCGCCCGGACTTCTACCTGGTCCTGCCCTGGCACTTCCGGGACGAGATCGTCGCCCGGGAGGCGGAGATGCTGGCCAGCGGCACCCGGTTGATCTTTCCGCTGCCCCGGGTCGAGACGGTCGGCCGACCGGGATGACACCGCCCCCACCACCGAGGTGATCAACTCTCATGACTGACCCGCAAGCCCGGTCCCGGACCATGTGCGTGCTGCCCTGGATCCATCTCTGCGCGTCCATCGACGGTGTCTACGGGCGGTGCTGCGTGGACGACTCGATGTACCACAACAAGCTGTACGAGCAGGAGGAGGAGCCGGAGTTCCTGCTCAACGACGACGCCGTCGGCTGCTCGCCGCGGTCCCGCTACGCGGCGGACAACCCCGGCCGGGTGATGGGCCTGGCGGATGCCTTCAACAGTCCCAACATGCGCCGGACCCGGCTGGCGATGCTGGCCGGGGAGCGGGTCGACGCCTGCTCCTACTGCTACCACCGCGAGGACCACGGCGCGCTGTCGTACCGGCAGGAGATCAACCAGCGGTTCCGGGACATCGCCGACCCCGACCGGCTGGCCGCCCGCACCGCGCCCGACGGCACCGTCGAGGACTTCCCGTTCTTCCTCGACATCCGGTTCGGCAACACCTGCAACCTGCGGTGCGTGATGTGCGCGTACCCGGTCAGCTCGGGCTGGGGCGCCAAGAAGCGGCCGGCCTGGTCGTCCGCGGTCATCGACGCCTACCGGGACGACGACGAGCTGTGGCAGACCCTGCGCGAGAACGCCCACCTCATCCGGCGGCTGTACTTCGCCGGTGGGGAGCCGTTCATGCAGCCGGGCCACTTCGCCCTGCTCGACCTGCTGGTGGAGACGGGTGACGCCGGCAACGTCGACGTCGTCTACAACTCCAACCTCACCGTGTTGCCGGAGTCGGTCTTCGACCGGTTCCGGCACTTCAAGAGCATCGGCATCGGCGCCTCCTGCGACGGCTACGGCGAGGTGTTCGAGCGGATCCGGCAGGGCGCGAAGTGGGAGACCTTCATCGCGAACGTCCGCCGGGCCCGCTCGGAGGTCAACCTCTGGCTCCAGGTGGCACCCCAGCGGGACAACGTCTGGGGGCTGCGCGACCTGCTGGAGTTCGCCCGGGCCGAGGGGCTCGACGTGGACCTGGCCAACGTGGTGCAGTGGCCGGCCGAGATGTCGGTGCTCAGCCTGCCCGAGGAGGACAAGACCCGGGCCACCGGTGAGCTGACCTCCCTCATCGACTGGTGCGCCGGGCTGGGCTGGGAGAAGCCCGCCGCCGACCTGCGGGCCCTGCGGACCTTCATGAACTCGGCCGACCCGGTGGACCTGCCGCCCGAGATCGCGGCCTGACCACCGGCGGGCCCGGCCGGGCGTCGAGACGATAGGAGCAACGATCGTGATCGTGGCCGCGCCGGCGCCCCCGCTGGGCTCCCACCAGCTGCTGCTGTTCCTGCTCCAGGTGGGCCTGCTGCTGCTACTCGCCGTCGTCCTGGGACGGGTGGCGCAACGCTTCGGCCTGCCGGCCGTGGTCGGTGAACTGCTGACCGGGGTGCTGCTCGGTCCCTCGGTGCTGGGGGCCCTGGCACCCGACATCGGACGGTGGCTGCTGCCCGCCGACTCCGACCAGGTCCACCTGCTCGACGCCATCGGTCAGATCGGCGTCGTACTGCTGGTCGCCGTGGCCGGTCTGCACCTGGACCTCCGGCTGGTCCGGCGGCGGGCCGGCACGATCGGCGCGGTGGCCGTCGGCGGCCTCGCGGTGCCCCTCGGCCTGGGCATCGCCGCCGGCCTGCTGGCCCCGGCGGCGCTCCTCGCGGCCGGGCAGGAGCGGACTGTCTTCGCGCTGTTCGTCGGCGTGGCGATGGCGGTCAGCGCCGTGCCGGTGATCGCGAAGACGCTCACCGACATGCGCCTGCTGCACCGCGACGTGGGGCAGATCATCCTGGCTGCGGCGTCGCTGGAGGACGCCGCCGCCTGGTTCCTGCTGTCGCTCATCTCGTCGCTGGCGGTGAGCGCCCTCACCGCCGGACAGGTGGTGACCGCTCTGCTTCACCTCGTGGTCTACCTCGCGGTGGCCGTCCTGGTCGGCCGGCCGGTGACCCGGCGCGCCATGCGCTGGGCGAACGCCCAGCCCGACAGCGGGGCCGCCAGCGCCGTCGCCGTGGTGATCGTGCTGGCCTTCGCGGCGGGGGCGCACGCGCTGGGCCTGGAGGCGATCTTCGGCGCGCTGGTGGCGGGCGTCCTGATCGGCCTTCCCGGCAACGGGGACCCGGCCCGGCTGGCACCACTGCGCACGGTGGTGCTGTCCGTGCTCGCCCCGATCTTCCTGGCCAGCGCGGGGCTCCGGGTCGATCTGCGGGCCCTCGCCGACCCGGTGGTGCTCGCCGCCGGGGCGGTGATCCTGGCGCTCGCCGTGCTCGGCAAGTACACCGGCGCGTACCTGGGTGCGCGGCTGGCCCGGCAGAGCCACTGGGAGGGCGTCGCCCTCGGCGCCGGGCTCAACGCGCGCGGTGCGGTAGAGATCATCATCGCGATGGTCGGGCTGCGCCTGGGCGTGCTGAACACCGCCTCATACACCATCGTGGTGCTGGTCGCGGTCGTCACCTCGGTCATGGCGCCGCCGATGCTGCGCGTCGCCATGCGGCGGGTCGAACAGAACGCCGAGGAGACCCTGCGGGAGAGCCGCCACCTGGAGTGGGCCGCCACCCCTGCGGTGGACCAGCGGCCGGGCTGATCCCGCCACCTGAAGATCCGTCGACAGCAGGGAGGGCCCGTGCGGGACGCACGGGCCCTCCCTGTCGTCGCGGGTCCTCACTCCCGCGGGGTGCCCAACAGCTCCACCAGATGGTCGGCGATGGCGGCGACGGTGGGCCGCTGCCAGAAGACGGTCGGGGAGAGGCTCCGCCCGGTGCGCTTCTCCAGGCGTCGCCGGATCACCACCGTCATCACCGAGTCGAGGCCCTGCTCGGCCAGCGGCCGGCGGGGATGCAGGTCGTCGGCGTCGAGTCGCATCTCCCCGGCGATCTGCCGGCGCACCTCGTCGAACACCCGCTCGTGCAGTTGCTCGTCGGACAGGCCGGCGAAGGAGACCGCCTCCTCCACCTCGCCGGAACTGTCCTGCGATGGGGCGACCGGCTGGTCGATCACCGGGTAGCGCAGCCCGGGAAGGCTGGCCACGACCCGGCCCTGAGCGTCCGCGACCAGCGCGTTCGCCGTGTCGGGCCGGTCAGGGTCGAGGGCGACCTCGATCAGCGTCACCTCCGGTGGCTCGCCGGTGAGCAGCACCTCGTCGACGTACACCACCATGCGTAGCTGCGGCACGCCGGGAAAGACGGCGGGGGCGACCGACATGACGGCGTCCAACACCGGCGCCCAGGTGGACGAGCCGGCCGAGCGCACCCGCGCCCGGAGCACGCCGTACCCGGAGAGCAGCTCCTCCACCGACCAGTCGAATCCCGTCGACGGCACCCCGACCTCGGCGAGCCGGCGGTGGATGGAGCCCGGGTCGCCCGGTTCCATCCGGTGGTCGTCGGGGTCGGCCAACGCCCGCGCGGCGAGCACTGCGGCGTCGGCGTCGGCCACCGTGGCGTCGGTGTGGATCAGCCAGTCCCGGCTCGGGTCGGCCTCCGCGTCGACTGAACGGGACGCCAGCCGTACCTCGGCACCGTCCCGCACCACCTGGACCTCGTGCATCCCGGCGGTCATCAACGGGTACCGCATCGACAAGCCGGTCAGCAGCGGCCGGCCGTCGCCCGGCCCGGCGGCAGCCATCAGGGTCTCCACCAGCACGGCCGCCGGAACGATCTCCACGCCGTTGAGGGCGTGGCTGCCCGGGTACGGGCGGCTGGCGTCGTCGAGTGCGGTGCGCCACACCCGCACGTCGCTGCCCGCCACGTTGTCGACCGCGCCGAGCAGGGTGTGCGACGCGGGGTCGTGGCCCCGGCCCGTGGCGGCGGCCGGCGTCGGCCAGTGCCAGTGACTCCGGTGCCGCCAGGGGTAGCCGGGCAGGGTGACCAGCGGCCCCGACGGATGCACCCGGCCCCAGTCGACCGCGACCCCGTGGCAGTGCGCGGCCCCCAGGCTGGACAGGAAGGCCTGCGCCTCCGGGGTGTCGCGGCGCAGGGTGCCGCCGACGAAGACCTCGTCGTCGAGGCTTCCGGCCAGCGTCTCGTGGATCGAGTGGGTCACCACCGGGTGCGGGGAGACCTCGATGAAGGCGCGGTGTCCGTCGGAGACGGCGGCGGCCACCGCTGCGGCGAGCCGGACCGGGTTGCGCAGATTCGCGGCCCAGTACTCGCCGTCGGCGGTGATAAGTGCCCGCGGGTCGGCCAGCGCCGTGCTGTAGATCGGCACCCGGGGTGCGCGGGCGGTGAAGTCGACGGCGGCGCGCAGCCGGTCGAGCAGCGGATCCATGTGCGGGCTGTGGAAGGCCACGTCGGAGGCGACCCGGCGGATGCCCAGGCCCTCCTCGGTCCACTCGGCGACCAGCGCGTCCAGCGCGGCCGGGTCGCCGGAGACCACGGTCGACGAGGGGGAGGAGGCGATCGCGGCGACCACGTCGACGCGGCCGGCCAGTCTGGCCGCGACCTCCTCGAAGGGCAGCGTCACCAGGGCCATCGCCCCCTGACCGGCGACCTCGCGCAGCAGCAGGGAACGACGGCAGATCAGCCGTGCGCCGTCGGCCACGGTCAGGATGCCGGCGGTCACCGCCGCGGCGATCTCCCCGACCGAGTGGCCGATCACCGCGTCCGGCTCGACTCCCCTCGCTCGCCACATCTCGGCCAGGCCGAGCTGCATCGCGAAGATCATCGTCTGGGTCCGGTCGACGGCCTCGTAGTCGCCGTCGAGGATCGCCTGGCGGGGTGAGAAACCGATCTCGTCGAGGAAGATCTGCTCGATGCGGTCGATCGCGTCCGCGAAGTCCGGCTCCGTGGCCAGCAGTTCCCGCCCCATGCCCGTCCACTGCGACCCGTGCCCGGAGAACACCCACACCGTGCGGGGCGGCTCCGCCACCGGGCTTCCGGTACGCACCCGGTCGTGCGGCCTGTCGTCGGCGAGCGCCGCGAACGCCGCGACCAGGTCGTCCCGGCCGGCGGCCACCGCCACCGCCCGGTGGGTCAGGTGCGAACGCCGCCGGGCCAGGGTGTGCCCGAGCGCGGCGAGGTCGACATCCGGGTCGATCCCGGCCAGGGCGCGGGCCCGCTCGCGAAGGGAGTGCGCGGAGCCGGCGGAGATCGGGAACAGCGTCTCGCCGGTCAGCGCCGGGGCCGGCTCGGCGACGACCGGCGGGGCCTGTTCCAGCACCACGTGCGCCACCGTGCCGCCGTAGCCGAAGCCGGAGACGCCGGCCCGGCGCGGCCCCGGCCGGTCCGGCCAGGGCTGGTTGCGGGTGACCAGGCGCAGCCGCAGCCGCTTCCACTCGATGTCCGGGTTGACCTCGGTGACCAGCAGGGTGGCGGGCACCTCGGCCCGGTCCAGCGCCAGGACCGCCTTGATGACGCCTGCGACGCCGGCCGCGCCCTCCAGGTGGCCGATGTTGGACTTGACCGAGCCGATCAGGCAGGGCTCGTCGTCCGGGCGGTCCTGCCCGTAGACCGAGCCGATCGCCGCGGCCTCCATCGGGTCGCCGAGCGGGGTGCCGGTGCCGTGCGCCTCGATGTAGTCGACGCTGCCGGCCTCGATTCCGGCCGAGCGCAGGGCGCGGGCCATCACGTGCTCCTGGGCCTGGCCGCACGGTGCCATGATCCCGTTGGTCCGGCCGTCCTGGTTGACGGCGCTGCCCCGCAGCACGGCCAGCACCCGGTCCCCGTCCCGCTGGGCGTCGGAGAGCAGCTTGAGCACGAGGACGCCGCACCCCTCGCCACGACCGTAGCCGTCGGCGGTGGCGTCGAAGGACTTGCTGCGCCCGTCCGGCGCCAGGGCACCGGCCGAGCCGAGGGTGATCGACTGCCCGGGCGTGACGATCAGGTTGACCCCGCCGGCGAGGGCCAGCGTGCTCTCGCCCAGCCGCAGGCTCTGCGCGGCGAGGTGCAACGCGACCAGCGACGCCGAGCAGGCGGTGTCGATCGACAGGCTCGGCCCGCGCAGGTCGAGCACGTGGGAGACCCGGTTGGCGACGGCGCAGGTGGCGGCGCCGATGCCCGTCCAGGCGTCGATGTGCGGCAGGTCCTCCAGTTGGTGGCCGCCGTAGTCGTAGGTGCACACGCCGGCGAAGACGCCGACGTCGGTGCCGGCCAGGGTGCGGGGCGGGATCCCGGCGTCCTCCAGCGCCTGCCAGGTCACCTCCAGCATGAGCCGCTGCTGCGGGTCCATCAGCTCGGCCTCGCGCGGGGAGATGCCGAAGAAGTCCGCGTCGAAGCCGGAGATGTCGGCCAGGAAGTTGCCCGCCCGGGTGGCCGACCGGAGCGCGGACTCGAACGCCGGACCCAGGTCGCGGTACGCGCTCCAGCGCTCCTCGGGCACCGTTCCCGTGGTGTTGCGACCCCCGGTGAGCAGGTCCCAGAACTCGTCGGGCGAGTTGACGTCGCCCGGGAACCGGCAGCCGATCCCCACCACGGCGACCGCCTCGGACGCCACCGGACGTGACCGGTCCTTCTCTGCTTCCACAATCATCCCCTGCTGTCGGTTTGCTGGGCTGGGCGGGCCGCCGCAGGTGTCCGGCGGGTCACTCCCGCCACGTCGGCGACTCGATCACCTGGACGATCGCGCACGACACCACCACGCCCGGCGCGGTGCCGAGGGTCAGCAGGTGATCGCCGGGGCCGAGGCCCCCCGTCCTGGCCAGGTGTTCCAGGGCCAGCAGGGGGTCGCTCGCCCCGCAGTGCCCGATCCTGCGACCGAAGTCGAAGGTGGACCGGCTCATGGGCAGGCCCCAGTTGGCCAGGCAGCGCTGCTCCATGATCTCCCGGGAGAAGTTCATGAAGGCGACCCTGGTGAGGTCGCCGACCTCGATCTCCGCCTCGGCGAGGGCGCGCCCCACGACCTCCTCGATGTGGTCGCCGACGTCCGCCATGGCGATCGAGGCGGGGCTGCGGGCGGCGAACTGCTGGTCGATCCGGGCGGTGAAGTTCAGCTCCCGGCCCGTCAGGACGCTCGGGGGGAACAACGGCTCGTCGCCCCGGTGCAGCCGCTCGGCCTCCGGGACCGACTTGGTGCAGACCGAGCGGAGCCGGGCGAAGCCGGGCCGCTTGGTGAGGATGAGGGCGCTGCCGGCGTCGCCGCCGATGAAGCCGGGGCCCATCCGCCAGCGGTCGACCATCGGGGTGCCGTAGTTGTCGGCGGCGACCAGCAGGGCGCTGGTGCGCTCGGGCACCGCCTGGAGGTGGCTGGCGGCCAGCTCGAACGCGCTGAACATCCCGTTGCAGCCCTGCCGGATCTCCAACGCCAGCAGGTCGCCGCCGACCAGGTGCCGCTGGAGATAGGAGTGCGGCGGCCAGCCGTCGGGCCCCTGGTGCCAGGTGCTGGCGTAGAGCAGCAGGTCGAACTCCGTCGGCGAGCCGCCCCAGCGCTTGACCGCCTGTTGGGCGGCGCGCAGCGCCATCTCCGGCGCGGGCAGGTCGCCGGCGATGGCCGTGCCCGCCAGCTCGTGCAGCTCCACCTGCTCGCGGGAGTAAAGACCGCGGTCGATCGCCCACTCGACACTCACCGTCGGCGGGACGAAGGCGCCGACGGCGCCGATGAACAGATCCGGTGTACGCACTGCGCAATCTCCACGATATCGGCGCACGGGCCCGTGCGGCATCGACCGATCAACTGCTCGACTGCTCGGCCTCGCCTTCCCTGCGACGGCTCAGGTCGGACGGACGGAATGGGGGAAGAAAACGAGCCGTCCGGTGCCGGACGGTTCCATTACCCCTTTCGGACCCTATGAAGGGGGCACGCGAATTCCTATAGAGGTTCACCTAGTCTTGGCGGGTCCGGTCGGCGTCGGCTCTCCCGTCGGCGGGTCCGGTCGGCGTCGGCTGCGTCCCGTCGGCGGGTGCGGTGGGTAGGCTCGCGGACGCCGCCGACACGGCGGCGGGACGACCCGGCGGGGAGAGGATCGGCGGACGGTGACAGTGCGCTTCATGGCACGGACCCTGCGAGGGCTGGAGGAGGTGGCCGCCCAGGAGATCGAGGAGCGGGGCCTCGGCCGGGTCGAGCACCGCCGGCACCGCGAGGTGTGGTTCTCCGCCGCTAGCGCGGAGCCGCGCCTGCTGGATCTGCGTACCGTCGACGACCTGTTCCTGCTCGTCGCCGTCGCCGACGGCGTCGGCCACACCAAGGCGGACCTGGCGGCCTTCACGCGGCTGGCCCGGGCGGCGGCGCTGCCGGCGGCGCTGCCGGCCCGCGCCGCCTGCGGCGTACCCGGACGGCCGGCGACCGTGGACGTCGCCGCCTCCTTCCTCGGCCGCCGCAACTACAACCGGTACGACATCGAGGACGCCGTGGGGCGGCACGCGGTGGCCGCGCTCGGGTTGCGCTACCACTCCCGCCGCAGCGGCGAGGCCCCGCCGGAGGGCGGGCTGTCGCTGCGGGTCACCGTCGAGGGCACCCAGGCGACGCTGGCGGTACGGGTGGCCGACCGGCCGCTGCACCGGCGGGCCTACAAGCGGTCGTCCACGCCGGGGACCCTGCATCCGCCGCTCGCCGCGGCGCTGGCCTGGCTGGCCGGCATCCGCCCCGGGATGCTGGTGGCCGATCCGTGCTGCGGCACCGGCACGATCCCCGTGGAGGCAGCCGGGCTGGCGCCGGGGGCGGTGCTGTTCGGCTCGGACCACGACCCGGAGACGGTCGGCGCGGCCGTCGCCAACTCGGCGGCGTCGGGGGCCCGCGTCACCTGGGCGGTCGCCGACGCCGGGCGGTTGCCGCTGCGGACCGGTCGGGTGGACCGGGTGGTCAGCAATCCCCCGTGGGACCGGCAGGTGCAGGCGCGGGGCGTGCTCGCCGGTGATTCCGGCCGCCTCTTCGCGGAGCTGCGCCGGGTGACGGTCGACGGCGGGCGGGCGGTGCTGCTGCTGCACGAGTTCGCCGACCAGGCCGACCTGGCCCGCGCCGCCGGGTTCGGGGTGGGCGACGTGCGGCCGGTCAGCCTGTTCGGCGCCCACCCCTCGATCGTCGACCTGCAGGGCTGAGCCCTCAGGGCACGACCTCCAGCTGGGCCATCATCCCCAGCGACGAGTGCTCCAGGTAGTGGCAGTGGTAGACGTACTGCCCGAGGTACGGCGTGGCGAAGGTGACCTGGATCTTGACAGACCCCTTGGGTGAGACGTAGACGGTGTCCTTGAGTCCGGCGTCCTCCGGCGCGGGCGGCCCGCCGTCGCGGCCGAGCACCCGGAACGTCACCAGGTGCAGGTGGAACGGATGGTCGAAGGGGAACGGATCGGTGTCCGCGTTGACCACGTTCCAGATCTCGGTGCTGCCCCGCTTGACCTGTACGTCCACCCGGCGGGGGTCGAACGGTTTGCCGTCCATGAGCGCGATCGGGGGCCGGGCCGACATGTCGAAGCTCATCGACACGGTGCGCTCCACGGTCGGCGTGCCCATCGGGGGCAGTGCGCGCAGGGTGACCGGCACCCGGCTGGGGTCGGTGACCGCCCGGGACGACACGTCGAAGCGCAGGATCGGGTTGTCCCCGTCGTAGAGGTAGACCGGCCCGCCGCCCGCGTGCTCGGCGAAGTCGATCACAACCTCGACCCGCTCCCCGGAGGAGAGCGCCAACTCGGTGTGGCTGGTGGGGGCGGGCAGCAGCCCGCCGTCCGTGGCGATGCGGGTGAGCGGTTCGCCGCCCAGGTTGAGCCGGAAGACGTGCTTGAGCGCCGCGTTGAGCAGGCGGAACCGGTACCTGCGCGGGGCCACCTCGAAGTAGGGCTGGGCCTTGCCGTTCGCCAGGATGGTGACCCGGTCGTCCGGGTGGCCGAAGACGAGGGCGCCGGAGTCGTCGAACTGGGCGTTGCGCAGCATGATCGGCACGTCGTACTTGCCGGCGGGCAGGCGCAGGTGGTGCTCGGCCGGGTCGTCGATCAGATAGAAGCCGTGCAGTCCGCGGTAGACGTGGTCGGCCTCGTAGGCGTGGGTGTGGTCGTGGTACCAGAGCGTCGCGCCGCGCTGGAGGTTCGGGTAGTCGTAGACCTTCGAGCCGCCCGGCGGGATCAGGTCCATCGGGTGACCGTCGCTGGTGGCCGGCACGTGCCCGCCGTGCAGGTGCACGTTGGCGTGGGTGTCGAGCCCGTTGGTGTAGGTGATCCGCACGGGCCGGCCCGTGCGGGCCCGGATGGTGGGGCCGACGAAGGAACCGGCGTAGGTGTAGGCGGGGGTGAGCAGGCCGGGCAGGATCTGCACCTGCGTCGGCCGGATGGGGATCTCGTAGACGTCGATGCCGTCGCGGCGGGAGACCGGGGTCAGCCGCGGCGGGACGGGCATCGGCTCGGTGAACGGGGTGACCGCGACCGTGGTCGTGCTGACCCGGCTGGGCACCGGGGCGGCATGCCCGGCGTGCGGGTCGGCGGGCGCCGCCGGTGCTGCCTGGGCGGCCTGCGCGTCCCGTCTGAGGGAGCGTGACATGACGGTGCCTCCGGCGGCCACGCTGCCGAGGGCGAGCAACTGTCGTCTGTTCAGCACGGGAGGGGTGACCTTGTCCATGTGACGGGCCGGAGTCGGTGGCGCTGCCCCGGCTCAGCCGCCGGCACCGGATGCCGGATGTTGGTGGGAGGGATGAGCAGCCCCCGGACCGGCGCGGTCCGGGCCGGGGGCCACCAGGGGCGGAACCTCAGGCAGACTGCTGTGCCGCCGCCCGCGTGTCGGCCGGCTTGGCCCGGCGGATCCCCAGTCGCGGGGTGGTGACCAGGTAGAGGCCGGTCGCCGAGTCGAAGAGGTCGTGGCTGTCGAGCTTGCCCGGCGCCTCGCTGACCGGGGCGCTCGGCGTGCGCGCGTCGGCCATCCGGCGGGCCTCCTCGGCGGCCAGGAAGAGCTGCCGGACGGAGTTGTCCTGCTCCGCCGGTGCCGCCGCCGCGGTGCTGTCGTGCCGTCCCTCCGCCGCGTCGTCCAGGTCGGCGAGGCCGGCGACGAGTTGGGCGAAGGCGCGGGCCCCGTCCACCTTCTCGTACTCGGGTTCTCCGCTGTCGTGCACCAGCGCGTCGGCCAGGCCGAAGTATGCCCTCTTGCCGGCCTGCTGCTGGTAGACGCCGGCGACGAGGGTGAACAGGCGCTGGTAGGCGTTGCGGTAGAGGGACTCGTAGAACGCCCGCGCCTCCTCCTCGGTGACGTCACCGTGGATGGTGGCCAGGATGGACGCCGAGGCGAGCATGCCGCTGTAGAGGGCGAGGTGCACGCCGGTGGACAGCAGTGGGTCCAGGAAGCAGGCGGAGTCGCCGGCCGCGAAGTAGCCGGGCCCGCAGAAGCTGTCGGAGATGTACGAGAAGTCCTGCTCCACCCGCACGCCCGGCTGGTACGTCCCGTTCGCCGTCAGGCCGCGCATGGTCGGGGACTCCTGCACCAGCGCGGCGAGCATGTCCTCCAGCGAGGCGTGCTCCTTGCGCCGCTGCAGGAAGCGGCTCTGGTGGCAGACGAAGCCGATGCTGTACCGGTCGCCGCGCAGCGGAATGACCCAGTACCAGCCGTCGGGCGCCGAGATGACGTTGATCCCGCCGGAGGGAGAGTTCGGCAGCAGTGAGCCACCCTGCCAGTAGCCCCAGATGGCCACGTTCTTGAACGTCTCGGTGGGGCGCCGGTGCTTGAAGTGCTGGGACGGGATCAGCCCGGCCCGGCCGGACGCGTCGACCACGTAGTCGAAACCGGTGGTGCGGACCTCACCCGACTCGGGGTCGAACCACTCGGCGGCGGTGGCCCGCTCACCGTCGAACAACACTCGCTTGACAGCCGCACCTTGGATGATCTTGGCGCCCTGCTTGCCGGCGTTGTTGAGCAGGACGTGGTCGAAGTCGTCCCGGTCGACCTGCCAGGACCGCACGCCCGGACCGAAGATCTTGGCCCAGTCGATGGCCCAGTCCTCGTTGCCCCAGCGCAGCAGCACCCCGTTCTTCTGCGGGTAGCCCCGCGAGTCGACCTCGTCGAGAGCGCCCACGAAATCGACGATGGTGCGGCACGAGGACGCGATCGACTCGCCGATGTGGTATCGCGGGAAGGTCTCCTTCTCCAGGAGCGTCACCGACAGCCCCGATCGGGCGAGCAGCGCGGCGGCCGTGGATCCGGCCGGACCTCCACCGATGACTAGGATCTTGCTGGACATCGAGCTCCAATCCGAGAATCTGTGTCTGTCCGCTCGGCACGGGCCGGCCCGTCGACCATCGCCAGACAGGGGAATGGACGGATTCCGGATCGCGAAAAGAATGTTAGGTCGCCGGTGAATTCAGCTCTACCGTCGACGAGAAACCCTAGGAAATCCGCTAGTAGTTCGGCGCGCGCCCGCTGCCGGCGGTGGGCGCGGCGACGTCGCGCGCCGGTTCGGGTGCCACCGGCGTCGACGTCAACGGGGTGACCCGGCGCAGGAACCACGCCGCCGCGACGCAGATCAGCCCCGCCAGCACGGTCATCAGGAAGGCCCACCGGGTGCCGGAGGCCACCGCGTGCGTGAAGTGGACACGGACGGCCCGGGGGAGTTGGGCTAGCCCCGCGGCGTCCAGCCGGGCGGAGTGGCCGAGGAGGTCAGCCGCGTCGGCGACCCCCCGATCGGCCAGCGCCGACTGCACCCGCACGGAGAACAGCGAGACCGTCGCCGACGCCCCCACCGCGCCACCGATGGTGCGAAAGAGCGTCGACGTGGAGGCGGCCACCCCGAGGTTCCTCATCTCCACGCTGCTCAGCGCCACCATCAGGCTGGTCTGCATGAGCAGCCCCAGCCCGGCGCCGAAGCCGACCATGGGGATCGCGGTGACCGTCCGGCTGGTGCCCACGTCCATCAGGGCGAAGAGCAGCAGGCTCAGGGTCATCAGCGCCGCACCGGCGAGCATCAGCAGCCGGTAGGAACGCCCGCCGCTCATCAGGCGACCCCCGACCACGTTGACCGCCGCCATGGACAGCAGCAAGGGCAGCAGCAACAGGCCGGAGTCGGACGCGGAGGCACCCTGCACCGCCTGCTGGAACAGGGCCAGGAAGGTCAGCCCCGCGATGAGGGCGAAGCCGACCAGGAAGGCGATGAGGGTGCTCAGGGTGAAGTTCAGGCTGCGGAACATGGCCAGGGGCACCAGCGGCTCGGCCACCCGTCGCTCGACCACCACGAAGAGCGCGCAGGTCAGCACCCCGAGCGCGACCAGCCCCAGGATCATCGGCGACGCCCAGGGGTAGGTGATGCCGCCCCAGGTGGTCACCAGCACGACGCACGAACTGACCACGGTGAGCAGGGCGGCGCCCGCGTAGTCGACCCGGGCCTTGGTGTGCCGGCGCGGCAGGTGCATCATCAGCACCACGATGAGCAGCGCGACCGCCCCGATCGGCAGGTTGATGTAGAAGCACCAGCGCCAGCCGAGCTCATCGGTGATCAGGCCGCCGACGAGCGGGCCCGCCACCATGGTCAGGCCCATGGTCGCCGACATGATGCCCTGGTACTTGGGCAGGTCCGGGCCGGCGAGAACCTCCACCATGATGGCGAACGCGCAGACCATCAGGCCGCCCGCGCCGAGCCCGTGCACGGCCCGGAAGACGGTCAGCTGGGTGATGCTCTGCGCCATGCCGGACAGCAGCGACCCGGCCAGGAACACGACCAGCGTGGCCACGAAGACCACCTTGCCGCCGTACATGTCGGCGAGCTTGCCCCAGACCGGCGTGGAGGCGGCCGTGGCCAGCGTGTACGAGGTGATCACCCAGGACAGCGTGCTGAGGCCGCCCAGCTCGCCGACCACGGTGGGCAGCGCGGTGCCGATGATGGTGTTGTCGAGGGTGGCCAGCACCATCGGGATCATCACCGCGACCAACGCGACCATGGCGCGGCGACGTGGCAGGCGGGCTGGGGGTGCTTCGGCCGCGGGCCGGCCCTGTGACATGAGCCCTGCTCTCTCACCGGAAGTTGGCGCCTTCGTGGACCCGGCCCGGCTCGCGGGCCGGCTGGCAGCCTCGCCGACGTTAGGGGGACAAAACGGTGGAGTCAAGCAGTTCGCATCGGCGCGCGACGATCCCGAAGAGCTTCGGTGGAAGGTGTCCGGGATGGGTCCGCCGGCCGAACGGGGCGATCCTGGTCGGTCCGGGCCGGGCGTCGTCGCCGGCCCGCCGGAAAGTACTACTAGTAACCTCCCTATATTGCTTTCCGGGTCGCTGAATCCGCTTGGAGATTCGCGTACCGTGAGCGCGGTAGCGGGAGATCCGGCCCCATTTCGAACGGGCGGATCTTTGGTCCGCCATCGGCGCGAGGTCACGCCTCGGCCAGGTGGCTTCACGGCTGGAGACTACCCTGACACGGCGGGCGCTGATCACTGGAATTACCGGCCAGGACGGCACGTATCTCGCGGAGCACCTGCTTCAGTCCGGATACGAGGTATTTGGATTGGTGCGCGGGCAGACCGCGCCCTCGGTCCGCAGCCTTCGGCAACCTGACCCAGCGGTCAAGCTGATCAGCGGCGATCTTCTGGATCAGACGAGCCTGGTGGCGGCGATCGAACGCGCGGTGCCGGACGAGGTCTACAACCTCGGCGCGCTGTCGTACGTGCCGGTGTCGTGGCGGCAGTCCACCACGACGGCGGAGGTCACCGGCATGGGTGTGCTCCGCATGCTCGAAGCCTTGCGGATCGTGGGAGGCCTGTCGGATTGCCGCGGTCCCGCAGCCGGTCAGCCGCGCTTTTATCAGGCGTCTTCGTCGGAGATGTTCGGTAAGGTGCGGGAGCCTGTCCAAAATGAGCTGACCCCGTTCCATCCGCGTAGCCCGTACGGCGCGGCCAAGGCGTTCGGGCATTACATGGTGCAGAACTACCGTGAGTCGTACGGCATGTATGCCGTCTCCGGCATTCTGTTCAACCACGAATCACCGGTGCGCGGTCCCGAGTTCGTCACCCGCAAGGTGTCGCTGGGCGTGGCGGCGGTGAAGCTGGGCATTCGCAGCTCGCTTCGCCTGGGCAACCTCTCGGCCGAGCGGGACTGGGGCTTCGCGGGCGACTACGTGCGGGGCATGGTCCTGATGCTGGCCCAGGACGAGCCGGAGGACTACGTCCTCGGCACGGGGGTCACGTACAGCGTCCGCCAGCTGGTCGAGGCGGCCTTCGCCCACGTGGGCCTCAACTGGCGGGACCACGTGGTGGTGGACGAGTCGCTCATCCGGCCCGCCGAGGTCGAGTTGCTCTGCGCGGATCCGACGAAGGCTCGCCAGCGGCTCGGCTGGAAACCCTCCGTCTCCTTCGAGGAAATGGTCGCCATGATGGTCGACAGCGATCTGCGCCTGTTGGCGGACACGGACGGGTCTTCCCACGCCTTTTCCGCCGAGCTGGCCGAGCTGTGGTGAGCGATTCGTCGCCCGACCCGCAGGTTCGCGCCGACGGACCGTTGCTGACCCGGAACGCGGGCCCGCACCGGCCCGGCCCAACCGATGGCGGCTCGTGGTCGGCGTTGCACGCCGAGGGGGTCCGGCCGGACTTCCTCTCCTGGTTCGCCGAGCGGACCCGGTCGACCTACTGCCGGGTGGACCGCGTGTCGCTGGACCGGCTGCCCGGGTGGGCGTTCGACCCGGTGACCGGCAACCTCGGGCACGAGAGCGGCCGGTTCTTCGTGATCGAGGGGCTGCACGTCCAGACCACCTACGGCGCGGTGCGCGAATGGCACCAACCGATCATCAACCAGCCGGAGATCGGCATCCTCGGTATGCTCGTCAAGGTCGTCGACGGGACACCGTACTGCCTGCTCCAGGCCAAGGTGGAGCCCGGCAACATCAATGTCATGCAGCTCTCGCCGACGGTGCAGGCAACCCGGAGCAACTACACCCGGGTGCACCGTGGCGGCGGTACGAAGTACCTCGACTACTTCACCCGCCCGGGGGCCGGTCGGGTGCTGGTTGACGTCCTGCAGTCGGAGCAGGGCTCCTGGTTCCTGCGCAAGCGCAACCGGAACATGGTGGTCCAGGTCGACGAGGACGTGCCGGCCGGCGACTACCACCGGTGGCTCCCGCTGCGCGAACTGCTCGCGCTGCTGCGGGTGGACGGCCTGGTCAACATGGACACGCGTACGGTGCTGTCATGTCTGCCCTCGGCCTTCTACGCCGCGGCCCAGGCGACCGAGGCGCCGTCGTCGCCGGCGGTGGCGGCGATCGTGCGCTCGGCGGCGGGCGCCCCCGGCCGGCACGACCTGGTGTCGGTGTTGAGCTGGTTCACCGGGGCCAAGGGCCGGCACGAGATGACCGTGCGGCGGGTGCCGCTACGAGGGCTGCCGGACTGGCGGCACACCGCGGACGGGATCGCGCGGGACGACGGCCGGCACTTCTCCGTGGTCGGCGTCACGGTGCGCATCGACAACCGCGAGGTGACCGGGTGGAGCCAGCCGCTGCTGTATCCGCGGCATCGGGGCGTGGTCGCCTTCCTGGTCAAGGAAATCGACGGAGTGGCGCACCTGCTGGTGCACGCGCGCTACCAGGCGGGGCTGCTCGACGCGATGGAGATGGGCCCAACGGTGCAGTGCATCCCGGACAACCAGCCCGGCCCCCGGCCACTGTTCCTGACCGAGGTGCTGGAAGCCGTCCCCGAGCGTGTCCTCTACGACACCGTGCTCACCGAGGAGGGCGGGCGATTCTACCGGTCGGAGAACCGTTACCTCCTGGTCGACGCCGGCGACGACTTCCCGACCGAGGTGCCGGACGAGTTCTGCTGGGTGACGGTGCGCCAGCTGGAGGCCCTGCTCCGGCACGGCTACTACCTCAACATCGAGGCCCGCAGCTTGCTGGCCTGCCTGCGCAGCCTGTGGTGACCCGATGGCGGAGATGACGGTCCGCATCGGGGTTCTCGGCTGCGCCGACATCGCGCGCCGCCGTGCCCTGCCGGCGATCAAGCGGGTCCCGGAGGCGGAGCTCGTGGTGGTCGCGGCGCGGGAACTGTCCAAGGCGCGCGCCTTCGCCGCAGAGTTCGGGTGCGCCGCCGCCGAGGGCTACCAGTCCGTTCTCGACCGCCCGGACATCGGTGCCGTCTACATTCCGCTGCCGACCGGGCTGCACCACACCTGGATCGAGCGCGCCCTGGCCGCGGGCAAACACGTGCTGGTGGAGAAGCCGCTGACCACCCGGCTGGTCGACACCGCGGCGGTGATGGCCCAGGCCCGGTCGCGTGGGCTCGTGCTGATGGACAACCTCACCTTCCTCCGACACGGGGTGCACCACTTCGTGCGCCGGATGGTCGCGGCCGGCGAGATCGGCGAGCTGCGGATGGTCTCCGGCGTCTTCGGGTTTCCGCCGCTGCCGGCGGGCGACATCCGTTACCGACCCGAGCTGGGTGGCGGAGCGCTGCTGGATCTGGGCGTCTACCCGTTGAGCGCGGCCCGGTTCTTCCTGCCGGAGGAGCCGGAGGTGGTGGCGGCCACCCTCCGGGAGGACCCCGATCGCGGCGTGGACGTTTCGGGTGCCGCGCTGTTGTGTACGCCGGACGGGCGGACCGCACAGATCGCCTTCGGTTTCGAGCACTCCTACCGGTGCGAGTACCAGCTCTGGGGAAGCGCCGGCCGGATCGTCGTCGACCGGGCGTACACCCCACCGCCGGCCTGGCACCCGGTGGTGCGGGTGGAGCGGCAGGACGAGACGCGGGAGCTGACCTTCCCGGCCGAGGACCAGTTCGTCAACACGATGCGAGAGTTCGTCCGCGCCGTCACCGCCGGTCAGCCGGCGGAGGAGGTGACGGCGATCCGCGCCCGGGCCCGGCTGCTGGACGAGGTCCGCGACCGGGCCAGGGTGTTGCGCGCTCCCGTGACCTGTCAGGGGCCGGGCGGTCGCCTGGACGCCGCCGGCGCACGAGACTGATCCCCAGGAGGTACGGATGGGCGCGCGGCGTGTCGTGGTCGTCGGTGGTACGGGCTTCGTCGGGCGTCACGTGAGCGCCGCGCTTGCCGCCCGGGGCGACGACGTCCTCGTGTTGGCCCGTCGCGTCCCGTCGGCGGGGCTGCCGTACCGGGCCCGGGCGCTGGACGTCGCCACCCTGGAGCCCGCCGCGCTGGCCGCCGTGTTCGACGCCGAGCAGCCCGACGCGGTGGTCAACGCCACCGGCGGCAAGTGGAACCTGACGGACGCCGAGCTGCCGTCGAGCTGCACGATTCCGACGTGGAGCGTCACCGCGGCGCTGGAGCGCACCCGTTGCCGGCCCAGGCTGGTGCATCTCGGCTCGGTCCTGGAACGCGTCCAGGAGCCACCCGGGGCTCCCGCCGGTGCCACGGTGCCCACCCAACCGGAGAGCATGTACGGCAGGGCGAAGCTGGCCGCCACCCAGGCCGTGCTCGCGGCGACGCGGGCCGGCTCGGTGGACGCGACGGTGCTGCGGCTCGCGAACGTGGTGGGTCCGGGCGTGCCGCCCGACAGCCTGTTGGGGCGGGTCGTCGTTCGCCTGGTCGACGCGGCGGGCCGCGACCGGTCGGCCAGGGTGGAGCTGTCCCCGTTGCGCGCCCACCGGGACTACGTCGACGTGCGGGACGTGGCCGAGGCGGTGGTGTCGGCCACGCGGGAGTCCGTCACCGGGCGGGTGATCGGCGTGGGGCGGGGGGAGGCCGTTCCGGTCCGCTCCCTCGTGGAGATGTTGATCGAGGTGAGCGGGGTGCCGACCGAGGTGGTGGAGTTGCCGGATCGACCCGGCTCGGTGGAGGTCGTCGACTGGGCCCGCGTCGACCCGGGGCCCGCGCGTGACCTGCTCGGGTGGCGGCCCCGACGATCGCTGCGGGACGCGGTGGGCGGGCTCTGGGACGAGGCCGTGAGTCGGCTTCCCGATCGGTCCCGGCGCTGAACCGTCGGGTGGTGCTTCCCCCGCGCGCGATGCCGGTCCGCCCGCAGGGCTGTCAGGTCGCCGGAGATCTTCGTGCCGGCCCCGCGCGCGATGCCGGTCTCCGCGCGGGGCGACAGCCGGCGAGCGACCCGCTGATCACGACGCCGGACGGTGTCCGGGCCCCTGCCCGCAGCGGCGGTGAGGCTACCGGGACGGGGTGAACGTCGTTGTTCGCATTGCCTTTGCGGTTGCGCAGGTCCACCACCCACGGGCGGTCGGCCTGCTCACGGTACGGAGTGGTTGATCTTGACGGGTAAACAATTTGTCCGGGCAATTGGTTGACGGGAGAGGGATCGACGCCCGTCAGACTAAGGAATCCCCTAGGAGTGCGCTGGTGTCGGTCTGGTCGCGATTCCACCCCTTTTGTCGAGGTGGTGGGCCTGGCTGGAGTTGGGTTGTCTAAAGTGACACATATCACTGCATGGGTTTCCCGCGCCTGCTCAAGTATGGTCTTGAGCAGGGATTTTGTCGCCAGGTGCGGTCGAGATGAAAGATCCTGCCAGTTCTGCATGGAAGTCCGGCGATATTCTCGGGGGGTGGACGCTCCGCAGTGGGCCGGCTACGCTTTTGGCGTATTGGTGAGTTCAGCGCGAGCGACAGGGTCAGCCGATTGTCACTTTCCGTAACTATTGGCTCGAATTCGGCCGGTTCCATTTCGCCCGGAAAACTGCCAGTGATGTCGATCGACTGTAGCGAAGGGCTTCGAAACTCAATGTTCCTCCGCTGGTTCTGTGCAGCGCGAACCGATGGGTTGCCGAAGTTGGAGCCCAAGCCGACAGGCCCGTCAGACGGGCTACGTGCCGGGGGCGTCGCCGCACACTGAGACAGCTCCGCAAGCGCAGGACCACGAGTGGCGGGCACCCGGCCTCCCGCCGCTGACGGTCTTCCAGCGGCAGCGACCACTCGTCCACCGGCACCTCAGGGGGTGTCCGGGCGATGACGGCTGGCCGCGTACGAGCCAACAGATCCACAATCAAGGGGGCGTTGTGAATCTCAAGATCTCACTGTCTGATCTGGACGCGCGCATCATCGAAAGCATCGCCGCAGGCGAACGGACGGTGCATATCGCCAACAAGGTCTACCTCAGCCGTCAGGGCGTCGAGTACCACGTCAGCAAGCTGTTGCAGAACATGCGAGTGCCCAACCGGCCGGCCCTGATCGCGAAGGCGTACGCGATGGGCATCCTCGCGGCGGGCACCTGGCCGCCGACCGTCAGCAAGGACGAAGCGGCCTGAGCTCCGCCCCCGGCCGCTCACCGGACGGCCCGCCGCGCTGAGGTGAGCCACGTGCCCGTGGGGCGGCCGGGGCCGCGGCACGCTGCCGCGGAGCGCGATCCGGTGGGCCGCCTCTCCCCGCCGGCCCCACAACGCTCATGTCGAGGGACGATGCCGAACAACGCCTCCGTGGCCAGCCGCGATCCGTCCGACCACCCGATGGTCGTGGCCATCTGCGCGTTCCGTGTGGAGAACGTCAGGAAACACCTCGCTCACAACATGGCCCAGCTCTCCGGCGACGAGTACTGCGTCCTGCTGGACCGGCCCGTCACGGCCGAGGCGGAGGAGGTCGCCGAGGAGGTCCGGGCCGCCGGTGGCACCATGCGCATCCTCGGTGCCACCAACGGCCTGTCGGCCTCCCGCAACGCGATGCTCGCCCGCTGGCCGCACCACCATCTGATGTTCGTCGACGACGACGTGCGGCTCGACGCCGCTGCCGTCGACGCCGTCCGCAAGAGCCTGCGCGACGGCGCGCACGTGGTCGGCACCCGGCTGGCCCGCCCCGCGCTGCGCCTGCCGTGGTACGTCACCTCCGGCCAGTTCCACCTGGTCGGCTGGCACCGCGACCAGGGAAACATCAAGATCTGGGGCGCGTGCATGGGGGTGGACTCCGCGTTCGCGCACGCCCACGGGTTGGATTTCGACCTGGCCCTCAGCCGTACCGGGGGCAACCTCCAGTCAGGGGAGGACACCTCCTTCATCAGCGCCATGAAGGCCGCCGGCGCCCGCGAGCAACTACTCCCGGACCACGCGGTCACCCATGACATCGACCCGGGTCGGCTGACCCCCCGGTACCTGTTGCGGCGGGCGTACTGGCAGGGGCGGTGCGAGGCCGGACGGAACCAGGCACGGGCCGGCCTGCGCAAGGAATGGGACCGGCACCGTACGGCCCCGGAGTCCCGGCTCGCCCTGCCACTGGCCCTCGGCTACACCGCGGCGACCGCCGCCGGGTTGAGCCACGAACTGCTGCGGAGGGCACGGTTGCGGCGGTTCCCGCCCCCGAGACGCTCTCCCGAGCCGGGCTGACGGCCGGGCCGGGGAACCCCCCGGGCCGCCCGCCCGGGTGAGGACGGCCTCCCAGCACTGGCGGACGCCGTCGGGCAGGCTGATCCTCGCCTGCCAGCCCAGGGTCTGCCGGGCGAGGGTGGTGTCGAGCCAGTTGCCCCGATGGTCGAACTGCCGGCGGACGTCCCGGATGACCTCCAGCTCACGACCGGCCACCGTGGACATCGTCTGGAGCAACTCGGCGAGGGAGGTGGGCAGGCCCGAGCCGACGTTCACGACCGTGGGCAGCCGGTCCCGGTCGCCGCCACCGGCCCGCTGCGCGATGACCTCCATGATCGCGGTGACGTCGTCGACGTGTACGTAGTCCCGCACCACGGCCGGATCGCCGAAGAGCCGGATCGGCTCCCCGCGCACGGCGGCCTCCAGCCAGTGTGACAGGACACCGTACCCGGGGGTCGGCCGCTGCCCGGGACCGTAGACGTTGCTCAGCCGGGTCACCACCGGCTGCACCCGGTCGGTGTGGCGCAGCAGCTCCTGCTCCAGCCGCAGCTTCGCCCGGCCGTACGCCGAGGCGGGCCCGGTGGCCGACCGCTCGTGGTAGGGCGGCCACACCGTCGGCGTGTACACCGCCCCGCCCGAGCTGGCCAGGACGAACACCGGCCGGTGGTCCACCCCCGCCAGCGCCCTGAGCACGTCCAGCAACAACTCGCGTTCCCGGACGACCCGTTCCGGTTGCTGCTCCGCCAGCGCCGGGCTCAGCCGGGCGGCGAGGAAGTAGACGACCTGCGCCTCGCGGAGCCCCGGTGCGGGCCGGCCGTCGACGACGGGTGGGGCGGCACGGCTGAAGCGCGCCACCGGATGCCCGGCCTCGGCCAGGCGGGAGACGAGGCGGGAGCCGATGAAGCCGGTGGCGCCGACCACCGCTGCGGGGCGTCGCAACTGCACTCCTTCGTCAAAGTCCGCCGGTGCCGGCGTTCGAACGCGGGGTGGCACTCGTCAGGGGAGAGTCGGCCAGGGCCGCCAGGGACGCCACGGTGGTGACCCGGGCGTCCGCGGGCGGGGAGCCGGTGCGGAACGCCCTCAGCTCCGTGTAGACCCGGACCAGGTCCGGATGGACGCCCGGCGGCCGGCGGTACGCCGGATCGGGCAGCACGAACGCCACCGGGCAACCGAGCCCGAGCGCGGGCAGGACGTCGTGATCTGTCCGGTTGCCCACCACCAGCAACTCGGCGGGCGGGATCGCCAGCCGCCGCAGGGCGAGCCCGAGCAGGGCCGGGTCGGGCTTGGCCACCCCGACGAGGGAGTCGAGGAGCACCTCCCGGCAGACCTGGCTGACCTGCCACCGGGCCAGCACGTCCGCGCACTCGGGAGGCTGGTTGGCGACGATCACGACGGGCAGTTCCCTGGCCAGCCTGGTGACCGCGCGAACGGCACCGGGAATCTCCTGGGCCAGCTCGCCCCAGGACTGCCGGACCCGCGACCAGCTCAGCGCGGCAATCTCCGAGTGGAGCCAGGTCCGGCCGGTCGGGTCGCCCTCGCCGTAGTGGTAGAACCGCTCGACGTGCTCCAGAAACGCACGCAGGTCGAGCGTCGGGTCGGTGGCCTGGAGGCGGTCGAAGGTGTCCTGGAGCCAGGCCAGCTCGAACGGCTCGTCGTAGTAGACGACCCCGCCGACGTCCAGCGCGACGGCGCTGTGCCCGGTCATCCCAAACCCCCCACCGACATCGAGGACATCGAGGCGAGTCTCGCACGGGGATGAATGGACAATCGAGAGCGCGTGCCGTTCTGGCAGCGGCGCGGACCGAATACTAGTCGAATCCCTATTTCCCGCTCGGGAGCGGTATCGCCGCGCTGTTCCTACCGTATGGTCTATTCGCGGACAGGCTATTCCGAGAGGTGGTCAAATGGCCGTGGGGACTGTTGGTGCGGAGGTCGTCGACCGTCGGCTGGAGGCTTACCGGCGCGACGGCTTCGTGACTCTCCCGCAGCTCGCCGACGACGCCGAGGTCGCCTGGCTCCGGGCCGCGTACGACCGGCTCTTCGCCGATCACGCGTCGCCCGGCACCGGCGACTACCGGGACATCGCCGGCCGTGGCGACGACGCCGCGCCTGCCCGTCTCCCGCAGATCGTCCGGCCGGAGAAATACCTGCCGGAGTTGGTGGGGACCGCGCACTTCGCGCGATGCCGGGCCATCGCCTCCGCTTTCCTCGACATCCCCGAGGACGAACTCGACTTCTACGGCCACGCGATCCTCAAGCCGCCGCGCTACGGCGCACCCACTCCATGGCACCAGGACGAGGCGTACATGGACCCGCGCTGGTCCCGTCGCGGCCTGAGCATCTGGACCCCGCTCGACGAGGCGACGGTGTCCAGCGGCTGCCTCCAGTACCTGCCGGGCCTGCACCGGGGCGGGGTGCTCCCGCACCATCACATCAACCACGACGACCGCATCGAAGGCCTGATGACGGACGAGGTCGACGACACGGACAGCGTCGCCTGCCCGCTGCGGCCGGGCGAGGCGGTCATGCACGACTTCCGCGCGCCGCACTACGCCGGCCCGAACGAGACGGACCAGCCGCGCCGGGCGTACGTCCTGGTGTTCATGAGCCAGCCGGTCGAGGTGACCGACCCCGAGCCGCGACCCTGGCTGCACGACCGGAGCTGACCTGCCGGGCGCGCCGGTGTCGGACCGCCGACACCGGCGCTTCCGCGTGCGGCGGGCACCCCTACGGCCGCGACCGTGGCCGCCGCCCAGGGCGGCTCAGGACCAGCGCGCGCCAGCCAGTACGTCGCGGTACACCGCCTCGTAGCGCCGGGCGATCTCCACGTGCCCCCAGCACCGGATCGCGGCCGTGCGCGCCTGAGCGGGCGACGGCAGCCGGGACAGCACCGCCCGGGCCTCCCGCTCGTCGAAGCCGGTGCCGAAGCCCACCACCTCGCCGACGGCCGGCACGATCTCCGCCAGGCAGCCGTTGCTCGTGCCGACCACCGGGGTGCCGCTGGCCGCGGCCTCGGACACCACAGTCGCGCCCGGCTCGCACCACGTGCCTCCCCACGGGCCGGGCACCGGCTGGGAGAGCACCAGGATGGCAGCCGCCGTGGCGAGCAGGTCCATACGTTCCTGGCCCCCCACCTCGCCGACGAGGGTGACGTGGTCGCCGTACTCGCCCATGATCCGGTCGAGGTACTCCGGCTCCCAGGCCGGACCGGCCATCAGCAGCCGGCGGCCGGCGGCCCGGGCGAACGCGGCCGCCTCCAGCGCGCCCTTGAACGGGGAGATCCGGCCCATGAAGAGCAGGAAGTCGTCCTTGCGGTCGCCGGGGCGGTAGAGCGACGGATCCACCCCGATCGGAATGACCGGGGCGTCCGCGCCGCCGCCGCACTGCTCCCGCTGCGCCTTCGAGGCGTACACGCAGCCGGCCGGATAGGACGGGCGGGTGGTCATGTGGTGCGAGGCCACCAGGCCGACCCCGGGGGGCAGCTCGATCGGATCGACCTTGCCGCAGCTGTAGTCGTTGACGACGTCCACCGGCGCGGACTTCAACCACGCCCGGATGTCCTCGGGCTCGCCCGCCGGCACCACGGTCAGGCGTGGATGCGTACGCGGACTGCCCGGGGCACCGAGCAGGAACACCTCGTGCCCGAGTTCGAGCAGGCCCTTGATCTTGTTGGCCACGATCCACTGGATACCGCCATACCCCTGCGGCGGGACCGTGATCCACTGTCGCTCGTCGCTCGGCAACCGGAACGGTATGTTGACCATCGCGATCCGCAGGGGGGTCATCTGCTCCTCATTCCTCAGGCCAGCAGATCGAGCAGGTCCCGCAGGACGCGAGGGTAGCCGTACTCGACGCGGAGCCGGTCCTGAATCTCACCGACCAGTCGTCCGTACCGTTCGTGCTCGGCCGAGAGCCGGCTCAGCGTTCCGGCCGGGTCGTCGCCGAGCATCAGGTGTTCCGCCTCGTCGCCGTAGACCGGCGCGAGGAACTTCGCGGCGACCGGGAGCACGGGCAGGCTGCCCGAGGCCAGCGTCTCGAACATCCGGGGGGTCAACAGGCCGGTGCTGGTGACCAGCGGCCGCACCAGGACCGGTGAGATCAGCGACCGGCCCATCTGCTCGACCACGTGGCCGAACGGCACGGGCGGATGCACCTCGACGCCGCGCGCCCGCAGCCAGCCCGGCTCGCTGGGCGTCGCCTCCTCGAAGCCCGCGCAACTGCCACCGTCCCACCAGCGTCCGCACACCCGCAGCCGGCGCAGCGGCGGCCGGGCCGCCGCCGCGGCCTCGACCATCTCGGTCATCGGCTCCCACCGCCACCAGTTGCTGCCGATGTACTGGAGGTCGTACGGGCGCGACTGCGCGCCGGTGCCCAGTTCCAGCGGGTGCCGCACCGGCGCCGCCAGGCCGAAGCACTTGAAGAACCGGGCTCCGGCCGGGAGCGGACCCAGCCGGGGTTGCAGGATCAGGTCGCTCAGGGTCGAGTACAACCGCCGCCAACTCTCCGCGGAGTACCGGCCCGAAGCACTGTCGCCGTCCCCGCCCTCCTCTGCGCCCCAGTGCCCGTCGAAGTCGACGATGGCCCGGCGCTGTCGGGGGAACGCCGCGACGAGGTCCAGTTGCGCCTCGGTGAGGAACTGCTTGGCCTCGAACATGATCACCAGGTGGGTGCCCCAGCGGAGGTTCGGCTCGACCGGCAGGTGCCGTGCCGTCTCGGCGTCGACCCGGGACAGCGGGCCGCAGAGCCGCACCTCGCAGTCGGCCTCCCGGGCCGCCCGCACGTACGCGGCGACGGTCTGGCTGAACCCGGCCTGCCAGTGGAAGTTGCCCGCGACGAGAATCCGTGGCCTGCTCATCCCCGCACGGTTTCCTTCCGCTCTCGTGCGCGGTCCACGCCCGTCCCCCGTGCCCGCAGCAGCCGGTGCCGCCGACGACGTTCCCGGATCACCGGGGCCTGGCGGGCCAGCCACCCGAGCGCCACGAAGGTCTCCCGCGCCCCGACGCCCGCGCTCGTCCGACCCGTCACGCCCCGCCCACGGACGTCGGAGAACAGCCAGCGGGCGGCGAGCCGGGCGGCCTTGGCCGGGGGCCAGTCCACATCGGTCAGCAGATAGTAGTAGCGGTTGCGGCGCATGTGTATCCGGCTGTACGCGCTCGCGGCGGTGCCACCGCCGCCCTTGTGCTGGATGCCGAGGTCGAGTAGGAGCGCCACCCGCCAGCCCGCCCACCGGGCCCGCCGGCACAGGTCGACCTCCTCGTAGTAGGTGTGGAACACCTCGTCGAGCAGGCCGACCTCGCATAGCACGGCGGCCCGGACGAACAGCGCCGAGCCCTGTACGTACGCGTGCTCCAGGGTGCGCGGCGCGCGGTCGCGGACCGTCGCGGAGACGTGCGAGGGATGATCCAGCAGGTCGCCGGCGAAGGTGTGCTGCTCGCCCAGGTAGAGGGCGACCTGCGTCCAGTCGTTGAAGTCGGTCAACTCGGTCGACGCCGGGTCGTAGCGGTACTGCAACGGGCCGATGACGCCGTACTGCGGCCACCGCTGCGCGAACTCGACCAGCCCGCGGACCAACCCCGGCGGTGTCCAGGTGTCCGGGTTGACCAGGAAGATGTGGTCGAAGCCCTCCGCCAGGGCGGCCCGCATGCCGACGTTGTTCGCGCCGGTGAAGCCGAGGTTGCGGGGGTTTCGGATGACCCGGACGCCGGGGAACGCCGAGATGACGTGCGCCACGCTGCCGTCGGCCGAGGCGTTGTCCACGTAGAAGACCGTCAGCTCGAAGCCGGTCGTGTCGCTGGCGAGCAGCGAGCCGAGCGCGCGGTCCAGCCAACGGATCTCGTTGGTGCCGACCGTGATGGTGGCGACCCGAACCGGCGGCGCTGACCCCTCGCGGGTCATCGCTCCCCCCGGACCGGCTCGTCCGCCTCGACCCACTTGTAGACCTTCGCGATGCCGTCGGCGAGCCTCGTTCGGGCCGCCCAGCGCAGCTCCCGGGCCGCGCGGGTCACCACCAGCGCGGAGTGCTTCAGCTCGCCCAGGCGGGGTGGCTCGAAGCGGGGGTCCGGGACGCGCCCAGCGGTGCGGCCGACCAGGTCCAGCAGCTTGCGGATGCTGGTGGAGGTCCCGGTGCCGATGTTCCACAGGCCGGGGCCACCGTGCCCGACCGCGAGCAGGAACGCCTCCACCACGTCGGCCACGTAGATGTAGTCCCGGGTCTGCTCGCCGTCGCCGAACACCGTCGGCCGGCGCCCGGCCACCAGGCAGCCGCAGAAGATCGAGACGACCCCGGCCTCGCCGGTCGGGTCCTGGCGTGGCCCGTACACGTTGCCGAGCCGCAGCGCCGCGTGCGTCGAGCCGTAGAGCCGGTTGTAGAGCGCCAGGTACTGCTCCGCGCAGTACTTGGCGGCCCCGTACGGCGCCCACGGCGCCGGCCGGACGTCCTCGGGGGAGGGCAGTTCGTCGACCTCCCCGTAGAGGGCGCCGCCGCTGGAGGCGAAGACGACCCGGGCGTCGGTGGCCCGGGCGGCCTCCAGGACGTTGACGGTGCCGACCACGTTGACCCCGGTGTCCGAGGTGGCGTCGGCCACCGAGTTGCGCACGTCCGCCTGGGCGGCCAGGTGGCAGATGACCTCCGGGCGACACTGCTCGGCCAGCCGGGTCAACCCGGCCCGATCGGTGATCGACCCGTGGTGCAGCGGCACCCCGGCGGGCAGCCGCTCGGGCCGCCCGGTGGACAGGTCGTCGAGCACGGTGACGCTGTCGCCGCGTTCGAGCAGCGCGTCGGTGAGGTGGGAGCCGATGAACCCGGCTCCGCCGGTCACGAGGACGCGCATGTCAGGCCCCGGAAGGCGAACTCGGTGAGCTGGCCCACGACCTCCGTGGGGCCGGGCATCTCGGCGATCTCGCGGGCGATCGCGGCGGCGCTGGTGGCGTGGACCGGATCCTCCAGCAGCAGGCGGGCGACCTTGCCCACGGCCTCCGGCGTGTCTTCGCCCGGCGCGAGGGTCTGCGCCACGCCCAGGGTCGACAGGTTGCGCGCCCACTCGATGAACCGGCTCTCCTGCGGCACGATCAGCTGGGGCACCCCCGCGTTCAGGGCGGTCAGCGCGGTCATCGTGCCGGAGTGGTGCACGATCAGGTCACAGTGGGGCAGCACCACGTCCAGCGGGAGCCAGCCTGCGTGCCGCACACCCGGCACGTCGTGCAGGGCCCGACCCACCTCCGGCGGCGCCGCGACCACGACCTCGACGTCCTGCTCGGCCAGGGTGCCGGCCAGTCCGTGGAGGAAGTCGAAGTTGTGGGTGGTGGTGACCAGGCTGCCGGCGGTGACCAGGACACGGCGACGCGGCCCGCACGAGAGCATCCACGGCTCCACCGGCTGCTGCTGGTTGGTCGGAATCCAGCGCAGCGGTCGCACCGGCTGCGCCGACGGGGCGTCGTCGATCCGGGTGCTGGCCGGGAAGATGTCCAGGGCCAGGTGGAACGGCGGCACCCGGGCCAGGCCGAGCGCGGCCAGCTCCGGCCGCAGCTCCTCGTCGACCCCCGGATGGGTGCCCTCGCGGTCCACCGGGTTGCCGGTGAGCAGGTGCCGCACGCAGGGCACCCCAAGTTCGGTGGCCAGGATCGGCGCGGCGTAGGCGTGCGGGCCGCCGACGATCAGATCGGGCCGCCACCCGCCGACCAGGTCGCGCAGCGGACCCAGGCTGATCGCCGCCAGCCGGCCGAACATCCGGCCGACGAAGGGGACGAAGGCGGCGTCCTCGGCCGGGATGCGCAGCGGATCGCCGGCCCGGTCGGTGGTCATGAGCTCGGCGAGGGTCAGCGCCGCCAGCGGGAAGGCCGGCAGCCCGACGGACATCGTCGCCGGTACGACCTCCTGCGTGGAAGCCATCACGACCTCGTGCCCGCTCATCCGGGCGGCGATTGCCAGTGGGGCCAGGCCGAATAGGCTGGACTTCGTCGGTCCTGCGATGAACAGTATCTTCACGAGTCCTCCGCACGTGTCGGCCGAATATATAGCGACGTCAACCGCTGGCCCATGGTTCACGGCGTCTGCGGGGAAAGCTCGAGTGATCCAACTAGACTTGGCGAACTCCGGCGTACGACAGGGGTTTCGCCAAGCCGTTGCCGCCTATTCTGGGTATCCCTGTCGAGCATCGTCGGTGGACAATCAGCCAGCAATTGGTGATCGCCGTACACCCTGATCGCGACAGGTTCGGCACAGCGCGAACGGAAGCAGGCGATGTCTAATCTGACCGAGGAGAGATGGGTGGCGGCGGATCTCCGCGCGCCGCTCACACCGGCGGGGCGCACGGTGGTCGATCTGCTTGCCGGCGTGATCCCGAGAATCAGTGCGGAGGCCGCCGACCGGGACCGCACCGGCACCTTCCCGGTGGAGGCGTTCGAGCAGTTCGCGAAGCTCGGGTTGATGGGCGCCACCGTTCCCGCCGAGCTGGGCGGCCTGGGGCTGACCCGGCTGTACGACGTGGCGACCGCGCTGATGCGGCTGGCCGAGGCCGACGCGTCCACCGCGCTGGCCTGGCACGTGCAGCTCAGCCGGGGCCTCACCCTCACCTACGAGTGGCAGCACGGCACGCCGCCGGTGCGCGCGATGGCAAAGCGGTTGCTGCGGGCGATGGCGGAGGGCGAGGCCGCCGTCTGCGGCGCGCTCAAGGACGCCCCCGGCGTGGTCACCGAGCTGCACTCCGACGGCGCCGGCGGCTGGCTGCTGTCGGGCCGCAAGGTGCTGGTCAGCATGGCGCCCATCGCGACCCACTTCTTCGTGCACGCCCAGCGGCGCGACGACGACGGCTCGGTGTTCCTCGCCGTGCCGGTCGTGCACCGCGACGCCCCCGGGCTCACGGTGCTGGACAACTGGGACGGCCTGGGAATGCGGGCCTCGGGGACGCTGGAGGTGGTCTTCGACCGGTGCCCGGTCCGGGCCGACGAACTGCTAAAGCGTGGCCCGGTCGGGGCCCGGCGGGACGCCGTGCTGGCCGGGCAGACGGTCAGCTCGATCACCATGCTCGGCATCTACGCCGGCGTCGCCCAGGCGGCCCGGGACATCGCGGTCGGATTCTGCGCGGGGCGCGGCGGCGAGCCACGGGCCGGTGCCCGGGCGCTGGTCGCCGGGCTGGACACCCGGCTCTACGCGCTACGCGCCACGGTCGGCGCGGCGTTGACCAACGCCGACGCGGCGTCGGTCGACCTGTCCGGCGACCCGGACGAGCGCGGCCGACGGATGATGACCCCGTTCCAGTACGCGAAGATGACCGTCAACGAGCTGGCCCCGGCGGTGGTGGACGACTGCCTCAGCCTGGTCGGCGGCCTCGCCTACACGGCCGGGCACCCACTCTCCCGGCTCTATCGCGACGTGCGGGCCGGCGGGTTCATGCAGCCCTACAGCTACGTGGACGCCGTCGACTACCTGAGCGGTCAGGCACTTGGACTCGACCGGGACAACGACTACATGAGCGTGCGCGCGCTCCGCTCCCGGACCTCGGCGTAGAAGGGCGAAGATGACCATCCGAGTGTGGGGCTACCTGCCGGAGTACGAGAAGGAACGGGACGACCTCCTCGACGCCGTGCAGACGGTCTTCGAGTCCGGGAACCTCATCCTCGGCGCGAGCGTGCGCGGCTTCGAGCAGGAGTTCGCCGCTTATCACGACATGCCGCACTGCGTCACGGTGGACAACGGCACCAACGCCATCAAGCTCGCGCTCCAGGCGCTCGACGTCGGGCCGGGCGACGAGGTGATCACCGTCTCCAACACGGCCGCGCCGACGGTGCTCGCCATCGACGCGGTCGGCGCGACGCCGGTCTTCGTGGACGTCCGCGCCGACGACTACCTGATGGACACCGAGCTGCTGGCCGAGGCGGTCACCCCCCGGACGAAGGCGCTGCTGCCGGTGCACCTCTACGGCCAGTGCGTCGACATGGACCCGGTGCTGCGGGTGGCCCGGGAACACGGCCTCAAGGTCCTGGAGGACTGCGCGCAGTCGCACGGCGCGCGTCGGGGCGGACGGCTGGCCGGCACGATGGGCGACGCCGCTGCCTTCTCGTTCTATCCGACGAAGGTGCTGGGCGCGTACGGCGACGGCGGCGGCGTGGTCACCGCGGACGCCGTGACCGACGAGCGGCTGCGGCGGCTGCGCTACTACGGCATGGAGCAGGTCTACTACGTCGTCGAGACGCCGGGGCACAACTGCCGCCTCGACGAGGTGCAGGCCGAGATCCTGCGCCGCAAGCTGTGCCGGCTCGACGACTATATAGCCGGGCGCCGCGCCGTGGCCCGGCGCTACGAGGAGGGCCTGGCTGACATCGCCGACCAGGTCGGCCTGACCCTGCCGGTGACGGCGGCCGACAACGAACACGTCTGGTACGTCTACGTTGTCCGCCACCCCGCCCGCGACCGCATCCTCGAACAGTTGGCGGCGCGGGACATCGCGCTCAACATCAGCTACCCCTGGCCGGTGCACACCATGACCGGCTTCGCCAAGCTCGGCTACCAGACCGGCTCCCTCCCCACCACGGAACGGTTGGCCGGCGAGATCTTCTCCCTACCCATGTATCCCTCGTTGCCGCCGGAGACGCAGGACCGGGTGATCGACGCGCTGCGCGACGTGCTCGCGGCGCTCTGAGTCGCCGGCCGGCAAGCCGCAGCCGAGAGCTGGACGACCCATCCCGACAAGGAGACGTCGTTGACATCCTCCCCTGCCTGGAGGCAGGGGTGTCCACGGAAGGAATGCGATGACCGATTCAGCCGACGGCACGCCCCGGCGCGGCACCTGCCGGGCGTGTGGCGGCACCACCGCCCAGTTCCTCGACCTGGGTCGGCAGCCGCTCTCCGACCGGTTCCTCACCGAGGACCAGCTCGCGGACGAGTTCTTCTTCCACCTGGCGGTGGGGGTCTGCGCGGGCTGCACGATGGTGCAGCTCATGGAGGAGGTGCCCCGGGAGGAGATGTTCCACCAGGACTACCCGTACCACTCGTCGGGCTCCTCCGTGATGCAGAAGCACTTCGCCGACACCGCGCGGCACCTGCTGGAGCACGAGGCCACCGGCCCGGACCCGTTCGTGGTGGAGATCGGCTGCAACGACGGGGTGATGCTGCGTACCGTCCACGAGGCGGGGGTGCGGCACCTGGGCTTCGAACCGTCGGGTGGGGTGGCCGATGTGGCCCGTGGGCACGGGGTGCGGGTGGTCACCGAGTTCTTCGAGGAGTCCACCGCCCGCCGGGTCCGGGAGACAGACGGCCCCGCCGATGTGATCTTCGCGGCCAACACCATCTGCCACATCCCCTACCTCGACTCCATCCTCCGGGGCGTTGACGCGCTGCTGGCACCGGACGGGGTCTTCGTCTTCGAGGACCCGTACCTCGGCGACATCCTGGACAAGACGTCCTTCGACCAGATCTACGACGAGCATTTCTTCTTCTTCTCGGCGCGGTCGGTGCAGGCGCTGGCGGCCCGCTTCGGCTTCGCGCTCGTCGACGTGGAACGCCTTCCGGTGCACGGCGGGGAGGTCCGCTACACCATCGCCCGTGCCGGCGCGCGGCAGCCGGCCGAGCGGGTGGCCGCGCTGATCGGCGAGGAGGACGCTCGAAGGGTCGCCGACCGCACCCGGCTCGACAGGTTCGCCGCCGACGTCGAGGGCATCCGCACCGACCTGCTCGCCCTGCTGAACTCGCTCAAGGCCGAGGGCAAGCGGGTGGTGGCGTACGGCGCGACGGCGAAAAGCGCCACCGTGACGAACTTCTGCGGCATCGGTCCGGACCTGGTTTCCTGGGTGTGCGACACGACGCCGGCCAAGCAGGGCCGGCTCACCCCCGGCACGCACATCCCGGTGCGCACCCCGGACGCGTTCACGCCCGACGCGGTGGACTACGCGCTGCTCTTCGCCTGGAACCACGCCGACGAGATCATGGCGAAGGAGCAGGAGTTCCGCCGGGCTGGCGGACAGTGGATCCTGTACGTCCCCCGCGTACACGTGACGAGCTGACCCGCCGGTGTCCGCCCGCCCGCTGACCGTCGAAGGCGCGTACGCCTTCGCGCCCACCGTCTACCCGGACTACCGGGGGGTGTTCCTCTCGCCGTACCTCGACTCGTTGTTCCGGGACACGGTCGGGTACCCGCTGTTCCCCGTGCGGCAAACCAGCTACAGCGTCTCCCGCCGGGGGACGCTGCGGGGGCTGCACTTCACCCGTACCCCGCCCGGCACCGCGAAGTTCGTCTCCTGCCCGCACGGCCGGGTGCTCGACCTGGTCCTCGACGTGCGGGTGGGCTCACCGACGTTCGGCAAGTGGGACAGCGTGGTGCTCGACAGCGAGGAGTTCCAGGCGGTCTACCTGCCGGTCGGGGTCGCGCACATGTTCGTCGCCCTGGCCGACGACACCGTCATGTCGTACGTCCTGTCCCAGGAGTACGTCTTCGAGAACGAACTGGCGCTCGACGCGCTCGACCCCGAGCTGGGCCTGCCCATCCCCGAGGACGTCGAACCGATCCTGTCGGAGCGGGACCGCACCGCGATCACCTTCGACCAGGCGCTCGCCCGTGGGTTGCTGCCCGACTACCGGACCTGCCTGGAGATCGAGTCCGGCTTCCGGGACTGATCCGCCCGCGCCGGGCCGACGCCGCCCGGGGCCTCGGGGCCGCTGCCGTCGCGGGCGAGCGCCGCGACGGTCCGGTCCAGCGCGAGGCGCAACGGCACCCGGGGCGCCCACCCGGTGACCGTCTGGAAGGCCGAGGCGTCAACGACCATGTCGTGGAAGTCGCTGACCCGGGCCTCGTCGGGCGGGGGCACGGCCAGCACCGGCACCGGTGACCGACCGGTCCGCTCGGCCACCAGGGCGGCGATGGCACGGAACAGGTCCCCGAGCCGTTCACCCCGGCCGTCGCCGAGCGGCCAGTGCCGGCCGGCCAGCGCCCCGGGATGGTCCAGCGCCGCCAAGAAGGCGTCGGCGGCGTCGGCCACGTACAGCAGTTGCCGTTGCACCCGGCCGTCGTGCCACATGGTCAGTGGCGCTCCGGACAGCGCCCGGCGGATCATCGTGGACACCACGCCCCGGTCGGGCCCGGCACCCGGCGGCACCGGGCCGAACACGGTGGGCAGCCGCAGCGACACTCCGTTCACGACGCCGGCCCCGGTGGCCGCCAGGACCAGCGACTCCGCGGCCTGCTTCTGCCGGTCGTACGGGGTGGCGGGGTGGTCCGGCTCGGTGCCGTCGATCGGGATCCGGGGCGGCCGGCCCACCTGGGAGGCGGAGCCGGCGAAGACCAGTGTGGTGGGCGTGCCGCCCGGCCCGGGGCGGAGCAGCCCGACGAGTTCCCGGGTCAGCTCGACGTTGACCCGCGCGCTGCGGTCGTCGTCGGCGGCGCCCCGCCAGCCGGAACTGTCCAGGGTGAGGTTGACCACGGCCGTCGCGTCGCGTACCGCCGCCGCCAGGGCTCCCCGGTCGGTCAGGTCGGCCCGTACCACCTCAACCGCCGCGCGGCCCGGCGCGGCGGGCGGCACGGCAGCCCGGCGCGCGACGGCCCGGACGGTGACCGCCCGGCCGGCGAGCGCGGCCAGCACGGCGGTGCCGACCAGGCCGGAGGCGCCGAGGACGGCGACGACGGGCCGGTCGGCGGGCTCGCCCTCTCGGCCGGTCACCTCAATCCCGCCCGGGTGCCGGGGCCGCCTCGCCGGCCCGGTAGAGCGCCTGCCAGTAGTAGCTCCACGGGATCGTCCGGCTCTCCGCCACGCAGGCCCAGCCCGGCCCCGGCCGGTACGCGTCGAGGAACGCCCGGGACTGCCGCCGCACGGCCTGGTTGTCGTGGATGTCGATGACGTCGCGCAGCAGGCCGGTGCTCAGCGCCAGGTTGACCACGGCCTCGCCCTGGAAGTGCCCGTCCAGGCTCTTGTCGAGGTACTTCCCGACGGGGTTGTTGACGTACAGGTGGCGGGCCCTGGTGGCGACGAAGGCGAGGTACGCGCGCACCGTCTCCGCCGTCATCTCCGCGAACGAGTCGATGTTGATCACGAGATCGTAGCGCAGCTCGCTCAGCGGCCCGTCCACCTCGCCGACGCCGTGGAAGTGGACCCTCGCCAACTGCTCCGCGGTGAGCACCGTGCCCAGGTAGCGGCGGGCCAGAGCGAGGGAGTTCGGCAGGTCGACCACGTGGTAAGCGGCGACGTCGTGGTTGGAGACCACGGCGTGACAGGTGCGTCCGTAGCCCGCGCCGATCTCCAGCACCGTCGCGCCGTCCAACGGCACGTGGCGGGAGAAGAACTCCAGCTCCAGCACCGCCTGGAGATAGTCCATGCAGATCCGGTCGCCGTCCCAGACGACGGAGATGGGGTCGCCGACGTCCCGGTTGGCGATCCGGCGCAACCGGGCCCGGTTCGCCTCGCCCAGGTTCTCGGCCAGGTTGAAGATGAGCGTCTTCAGGTAGCGGACCCCGCTGACCCGGGGATCCCAGAGGGCGAGCTTGTAGTTGACGTCGCTCGACTTGAAGGAGGTGAGGTCGTCCGCCGCCTCCTCGGTCACCTGTGTGCTGTTGTACCGCTCCCACAGCGCACTGCGGCCGTACTTGTCGCTCATCCGCTCCCCGCCGATCAGCTCGATCGCTCGTCGACCGGTCGTCCGGCACCGGCCCGTGGTGGGTTCAGGCACACCGTACCGGCTGCCGCCCGGCCGCCCGGCGGCTCGACGGATGCTCTAGCAGTTCTGCTAGTACCACGGCCGAGGCACCCGCGCGGTACTAGGCTCCCCCATCGAGATCGACCACTCCCCGGCTCCGGCGAGCACCGGCCGCACGACGGGGTGGCCGGCGACCACCACCGCAGGGGAGGGCAGCGTGGAGTACCGACAGTTGGGCCGGTGTGGGCTGCGGGTGTCCAAGGTGTCCCTGGGAGCGTTCAACTTCGGCGGCCCGACCGGGCCGGAGGAGGCCGCCAGGATCGTCGCCACGGCCGTCGAAGCGGGAGTCAACCTCGTCGACACGGCCAACGTCTACCAGGACGGCCGCAGCGAGGAGATCGTCGGCGCGGCCGTGCGGAGCTGCCGGGACGACGTCCTGCTGGCCACCAAGATCTTCAATCCGGTCGGCCCGGGACCGAACGACCGGGGCACCTCGGCGTACGCCCTGAAGCGGGAGTGCGAGCGGTCGCTGCGCCGGCTCAGCACCGACCACATCGACCTGCTCTACCTGCACCGTCACGACCCGGACACTCCGGTGGAGGAGACGGTGTCCGCCCTCGACGACCTGGTCCGCTCGGGCAAGGTCCGCTACGTGGGCACCTCCACCGTGCCCACGGCCTACGAGCTGGCCGACCAGCCCCGGCTGGGCACGGTGCCCAGCTGGCGGATCGTCGACCTGCTGCGCACGGCGCAGTCCCGGGGCGCCGCCCCGGTGGTGGCCGAGCAGTCGCCGTACAACCTGCTGGAACGCGAGATCGAGCGGGACGTGCTGCCGCTGTGCGCGGAGTACGGCCTCGGCCTGTTCACCTACAGCCCGCTGGCGATGGGTCTGCTCTCCGACCGGTTCGCCGACGGCGAGCCGCCCCGCGACGCCCGGTTCACCGCCTGGTACGCCCCATCGGGCCCGCACTGGCAGCCGGTGTGGCGGACCCTGGGCCGGTTGGCGAAGGTGGCCGTCGAGCTGGGCCTGTCCCTGCCGGACCTGGCGCACGCCTGGGTCTACGACGCGCCGGGGGTGACCAGCACGGTCGTCGGCCCCCGCACGCTGGACCAGGCCCGGGCGGCGCTGGCGGCGGCCGACCGGCCGCTGCCGGACGAGGCCCGCGCCCGGCTCGACGGCATCGCCGCGCCCGGGGAGAGCCGCTGGTTGCGGGTGGTGGAGCGGGGGGTGCGGCGGTCTCGCGGCGGCCCGGACGATGCTGAGGAAAACGTTAGTCCCTGACGGAGGCGGCTTGTCTACCATTCAACCTGGCGAATCTTGACGAGGCGCGTCGCCCGGTCCGGTCAGCGCGGGTGCGACCGTCTCGCTCCGCCTCGGCGGGAACCGGCGGGAAGGAGTGCGATGAGCGCCCAGGTCCTCAGCGACGAGCAGGTCGAGCGGTTCGTCTCCGACGGGTTCGTGAAGTTGGAGGCGGCGTTCCCGGCCGAGCTCGCGCAGCAGGGTCGCGAACTGCTGTGGCGGCAGCTCGGCATGGACCCCGAGGACCGAAGCACCTGGTCCCGCGAGGTGGTCCGCCTGGGCCTCCAGGACGCCGAGCCCTTCGTGCGCAGCGCCACCACGCCCCGGCTGCACGCCGCCTTCGACCAGCTCGTCGGGGTGGGGCGCTGGAAGCCGCTGGACCGGATCGGCACCTTCCCGGTCCGGTTCCCGGTGCGCAAGCGCCCGGAGCAGACCGAGGACTACGGCTGGCACATCGACGCCAGCTTCCTGGCCGACGACGCGCAGCGGCTGGGCCCCCAGAACTGGGAGGGCGAGCTGGACCTGGTCCCGCCCAACTACGCGGAGGTCTTCCGCTGCAACCTCCGGTCGCGAGGGCGGGCCCTGCTGCTGCTGTTCCTCTTCTCCGACACCGACGAGCGGGAGGCGCCGACGCTGGTCCGGGTCGGCTCCCACCTGGACGTGCCGCCGCTGCTCGAACCGTACGGCCCGGAGGGCACCTACCTCGACGTGGGCGACGTCGGCCGGGACCGCCCGCTCGCCTCCGCCACCGGACGCGCCGGTGACGTCTACCTGTGCCACCCGTTCCTGGTGCACACCCCGGTGGCCAACACGGGCACGCGGCCCCGGTTCATGGCCCAACCGAGCCTGCAGCCGGTGGGCGAGCTGGACCTGGACCGCCCGGACGGCGACTACTCGCCGGTCGAACGGGCCGTGCGCATCGGGTTGGGCCTGCCGGCCGCCGAGCCGGTCCGATGACGGTCCCGGACACGGACGAGCGGGCCACGACGGCCGACGAGCCCGGCCGGGCGCAGACCGGCGCGGACGCCGCCTGGCCGGAGCTGATGCGGTTGGTGTTCGGCGGGATGGCCAGCCGGCTGGTCGGCTACTGCGTCCGGCTGGGGCTGCCCGACGCGATCGGCGACGACGAGCGCACTCCGCAGGAGTTGGCGCTGCGGTTCGACGCCCGAGCGGACACCATGTTCCGGGTGCTGCGCGCCCTGGCCGCGCTGCGGGTGCTCACCGAGACCGCGCCCGGCCGGTTCGCGCTCGCCCCGATGGGGGCGCTGCTGCGTGGGGACCGACCCGGCACGCTGCGCCCGCTGGCCCGGATGCTGACCGATCCGGCCATGACCACGGCCTGGGACGGCCTGGCGCACAGCGTCCGCACCTGCGAGCCGGCCTTCGACGGCATCTTCGGCACCGACTTCTTCAGCTACGTGGGCGGGCGACCCGACCTGTCCGAGCTGTACAACGCGGCGATGAGCCAGGTCACCCACAGCGTCGCGGCGGCCGTTGCCGAGCGTACCGACCTGGCCGGCGTGCGGACGGTGGTCGACGTGGGCGGCGGAGACGGCACCCTGCTGGCCGCCGTGCTCGCCGCGAACCC
Organism: Micromonospora sp. KC207; assembly: GCF_004348615.1. Classification (NCBI taxonomy): domain Bacteria; kingdom Bacillati; phylum Actinomycetota; class Actinomycetes; order Micromonosporales; family Micromonosporaceae; genus Micromonospora; species Micromonospora sp. KC207. The sequence goes on along the minus strand of NZ_SMKJ01000001.1, from coordinate 22,409 downwards.
CGGCGTGCGGGGCGTGCTCTACGACAGCGCCAGCGGCAGCGCGGAGGCGGCGGGGAACCTGCGCCGCGCCGGGGTCGGCGACCGGTGCTGGATCGAGGTGGGCGACTTCTTCGAGAGGGTCCCCGCCGACGCCGACCTTTACCTGCTCAAAAGCGTGATCCACGGCTGGGGCGACGGCCGGGCGACGGGAATCCTCCGGCACTGCGCCGAGGCGGTCGCCCCGGGCGGCCGGATCGTCATGATCGACCACGTGCTGCCGGACGTGGTCGGCCCGGCGGCCAACGCGCTGGCGTACCTGACCGACGTGGGCATGCTGGTCAACGGGCAGGGCCTGGAGCGGACCCGAGGCGACCTGGAGCGGCTGTGCGGCAAGGCGGGGCTGTCCCTGGAGGGCGTCACGCCGCTGCCTCCCACCGACTTCCACTGGATCGAGTCCCGGCCTGCCTGACCCGGCCCGGCGGTGCCGGATTGGTAGGGTGCGCCGGGGAGGGCATGTGACTTACCGGCACGAAACCGTACGCGGTGCGTACGGCGACCTGGCCAGTGGTGCCGTGTTGCGCTCGGCGCCGGGCTTCCCGGCGTTCCCGGTGCGGCTCGCCTCCGAGGTCCTGCAAACCGCGCTGGAGTTGCGCCCGACGTCCGCCCCGGCCACCGTCTGGGACCCGTGCTGCGGCAGCGGTTACCTGCTGACCGTGCTCGGGCTGCTGCATCGGCCGAGCCTTGCCGGGCTGCTCGCCTCCGACGTCGACGAGGCGGCCCTCGACCTGGCTCGGGCCAACCTCGGCCTGCTGACCGGCGCCGGGCTCGACACGCGGGCCCGCGAGCTGGCGCAACGCGCCGAGGCGTTCGACAAGCCGCACTACGCGGAGGCGGCCGCCGCCGCCCACCGGCTCCGCGCCCGCCTGGACGCGGCAGGCGGTCCGCTGCCGTACGCGGTGCGGCGGGCCGACGTGTTCGACCGCGTGGCCCTCACCGAGGCCGTCGCGGGCATGACCCCCGACCTGGTCGTGACCGACCTGCCGTACGGGGAGCAGACGAGCTGGCAGGGGGAGCGGGCCGGCGAGGGCCTGCCCGGGATGCTGACCGGGGTCGCTTCCGTGCTACCGCCGACCGGGGTGCTCGCCGTGGTCCTACGTGGACGCAAGGTGCCGCCGGTTGGTGAGGTCCGCCCTCGGCGGCGGTTGCGGGTGGGCACCAGAGCGGCGGCCTTCTTCGTCGCAGGCGACCTGACCGGGGTGTCGGCGCTCTGAGCGGGGTGTCCGCGACCCGACCGCGGTGCCGACACTCTGACCGGGTCTGACCGGGCTGCCAACGGTCTGATCGGGGTGCCCGCGACCTGACCGGGGTGCCGGTCAGCGGCGGGCGTGCGTCCCGGCGCTGGTCGACCGGGCCCGGCCGGGCACCGCGGCCGTGGCGGGCGCGGCGCGCGAACCGGGCCGGGGCCGCTAGGCTGCGGCCCCGTGGACCTGATCGACGGCCTCAGCGTCGTCTGGAACGAACTTGTCGGCGCGCAACCCGACCCGCCACCGCTGCTGGTCCTGGCCACCGCCGCCGTCGCGCTGGCGGTGGTCGCCACCCGGGTGCCCTGGCGGGTCGCGCGTAACGCGGTGACCATCGCCCACGAGGGCGGTCATGCGCTGGCCGCCCTGCTCACCGGGCGGAAGCTGCGCGGCATCCGGCTGCACTCGGACACCTCCGGGCTCACCCTGTCGGCCGGCCGCCCCACCGGGCTGGGCATGATCCTCACCCTGTTCGCCGGGTACGTCGCCCCGACCCTGCTCGGGCTGGCCGGGGCGTGGCTGCTCGCCGGGAACCGGATCACCATGCTGCTCTCGGTCACGGTGGTGCTGCTGCTGGCCATGCTGGCGATGATCCGCAACGTCTACGGGGCACTGTCGCTGCTCGCCACCGGCGGTCTGGTCTTCGCCGTCTCCTGGTACGCCCCGCCGCAGGTGCAGGCCGCGTTCGCCTGGACCTCGGTCTGGTTCCTGCTGTTCGGCGGCGTGCGCCCGGTGATCGAGTTGCAGCGGCTGCGCAGCCGTGGCCGGATGCCGGAGTCCGACGCCGACCAGCTCGCCCGGTTGACGCCGTTCCCGCCCCTGTTCTGGGTCGGTGTCTTCCTGGTCGTCTGCCTGGCCGGCCTCGCCGTCGGCGCCCTGCTGCTCGCCGGCCCGATCCTCACCGACGCCGGGCTCACGGTCTGACCACCGCCCACCCGCGCCCTCGACCACTCCAACAGGCACCCGATTCTCGGCCGGTCGCTGTTCGCTGCCGAAGGCCCGCCAAGCCGGCCGTGACGTGACGAGCCCGCCAAGCCGGCCGTGACGTGACGAGCCCGCCGGGACACCCCGGGAGGAACCCGTCGGGGGCTCCCGGGGAGGAAGTAGCCGGCCGGTCGGGCAACCGGGGACCACCCGCCAGGCGTGTCCCCTGCGACACGGGGAGGTGGCGGATGCCGGACGCCGAGGGGTTCGACGAGTTCTACCGGGGCAGCCGGCAACGATTGCTGGGTTTCGTGTACATGATCACCGGGAACCTGGCCGAGGCGCAGGACGCCGTGCAGGAGGCGTACATCCGCGCATGGCAGCGCTGGCCGACCGTACGCGGGTACGACGATCCGGAAGGCTGGCTGCGCGTGGTGGCGAGCCGGATCGCGGTGAGCCGGTGGCGCAGCATGCGTAGCCGGGCGCGGGCGTACCTGCGGCACGGTGCGCCGGAGAGCGTCCCCGCGCCGAGCACCGCGACGCTGGAGGTGGTGGCGGCGCTACGCCGGCTGCCCGAGGCGCAGCGCACCGCCATCGCCCTGCACTACCTGCTCGGCATGCCGGTGGCCGAGGTGGCACGGGAGACCGCCGCCCCGGTCGGCACCGTGAAAGCCCGTCTCTCCCGGGGGCGTGCCGTGCTCGCCGGGCTGCTCGCCGTCTCTGACCTGGAGGAGGCCGCCGATGCGTGACGACCTGACGTTCGCCGAACGGATGCACCGGGACCTGCGGAACGTCCGTTGGCCCGAGCCGGCGGACATCCGTGCCCGGGCCCGCCGCCGCAGCCGGCGTACGGCGATGGCGGCGGCCGCGGCCGTGCTGGCCGTGCTCTCGGTCTTCGCCGTGGCGGTCGGCGGCCGGGCCGGCGGGCACCTCGCGCCGCCGATGTCCTGGGTCGACGGGTGGCGCGCGTCTACCGAGCCGGAGCCGTCCGGCCGGACCGAGATCGGCCAGGAGGCCCTGCTGGACCCGGCCGACCTGGGCGTGCCGAGCAACGTACGACTGGGGGACTCTGGGCTGCAGGAACAGGTCCGGGTGGACCCGCTGCTCCAGTCGTGCGCCGTCAGCAAGGAGCCGGGGGCGGGGCCGCCGGTGTCTCGCTACTCGCGATCCCAGACGCTGCTCCTGGACGACACGTCGGGCCAGGACGGGCCGATGGCCGTCCCCGTCCTCACCCAGGACGTCTACCGCCTCGACCCCGCCCCGGCCGGCAGGCTGCTCGCCGACCTGGACCGGGCGGCGACCACCTGCGCCCGCTGGAGCGACACGGCGGTTCGGCCCCTGGACGACGGCCATGGCACGGTTCCGGTGGCGCACACCTGGCAGACGGTCGCCCGCGACTTCGCCGGCGACGAGGCGGTCGTGTTGCGGCACACCGTGACGTCCCCGGTGGACGCCACGACGGGCAAGCCCCTCGACGTGGAACACCCGCCGGAGACCCGGATGATCGTCCGGGTCGGCGACCTGGTCACCGTCATCGTGCCCGAGCGCGGGTTGGGCGTCGACGGGCCGGACGGCCCCCGCGAGACCAGCGACGCGGAGCTGCTCGAACTGGGCCGCACGGCCGCCCGGCGGATGTGCCTCGCCGCCAACCCGGCGTGCTGACCGGCGCCCGGCTGCCGGGCCCGCCGGCTCCTCCGGCGTCGGGGCATCGGGAGGGGGCCCTGCTACACGGATCGCGTTGACAGGGGCACCTCCTTGCACCGTGCCTAGAGCGGGATGTTGCCGTGCTTCTTCGCCGGGAGCGTCTCGCGCTTGGTGCGCAGCACCCGCAGCGCCCGGACGATCTGGGTACGCGTCTCGTGCGGCGGGATCACCGAGTCGACGTACCCGCGCTCGGCGGCGACGTACGGGTTGGCCAGGGTGTCCTCGTACTCGGCGATCTTCTCGGCGCGCACGGCGGCCGGGTCCTCGGCGGCGGCCAGCTCCTGCCGGTACAGGATGTTCACCGCGCCCTGCGCGCCCATCACCGCGATCTGCGCGGTCGGCCAGGCGAAGTTCAGATCCGCGCCCAGGTGCTTGGAGCCCATCACGTCGTACGCCCCGCCGTACGCCTTGCGCGTGATCACGGTGACCTTCGGTACGGTCGCCTCGGCGTACGCGTAGATGAGCTTCGCGCCGCGCCGGATGATGCCGTCCCACTCCTGGCCGGTGCCGGGCAGGAACCCGGGCACGTCCACGAAGGTCAGCACGGGGATGTTGAACGCGTCGCAGGTGCGCACGAACCGGGCGGCCTTCTCCGACGCGGCGATGTCCAGCGTGCCGGCGAGGTGCATCGGCTGGTTGGCCACCACGCCGACCGGGCGTCCCTCGACCCGGCCGAAGCCGATCACCATATTCTGCGCGTACAGCGGCTGGACCTCCAGGAACTCCCCGTCGTCCAGCACGTGCTCGATGACCCGGTGCATGTCGTACGGCTGGTTCGCCGAGTCCGGGACGAGACTGTCCAGCTCCCGGTCGGCGTCGCTGATCGCCACGTCGGCCGGGGCGTCGAAGACCGGCGGCTCGTCCAGGTTGTTCGACGGCAGGTACGACAGCAGCGCCTTGACGTACTCGATCGCGTCGTCCTCGTCGATGCCGAGGTAGTGCGCGTTGCCGCTGAGCGCGTTGTGGGTGCGGGCACCGCCCAGTTCCTCCATCCCGACGTCCTCGCCGGTGACCGTCTTGATCACGTCGGGGCCGGTGATGAACATGTGCGAGGTCTGGTCGACCATCACGGTGAAGTCGGTGACCGCCGGAGAATAGACCGCGCCGCCCGCGCACGGGCCCATGATCAGGGAGATCTGCGGGATGACGCCGCTGGCCCGCACGTTGCGGAAGAAGATCTCGCCGTAGAGCCCGAGGGACGCCACGCCCTCCTGGATGCGGGCGCCGCCGGAGTCGTTGATGCCGACGACCGGGCAGCCGATCTTCATGGCCAGGTCCATCACCTTGACGATCTTCTCGCCGAACACCTCGCCGAGGGAGCCGCCGAAGACCGTGAAGTCCTGCGCGAAGACGCAGACCTGCCGCCCGTCGACCGTGCCGTAGCCGGTGATCACCCCGTCGCCGTACGGGCGGGTGCGGTCCAGGCCGAAGTTGGTGGACCGGTGCCGGGCGAACCCGTCCAGTTCGACGAAGGACCCCTCGTCGAGCAGCAGTCCGATCCGCTCCCGCGCCGTCTTCTTGCCCCGGGCGTGCTGTTTGGACACCGCACGCGCCGACCCGGCGTGCACCGCCTCGTCGACCCGTCGCTCCAGGTCCGCCAGCTTGCCCGCCGTGCTGTGGATGTTGATCCCGGTCTCGGTAGTCACCCACGGAATATAACGATGGTTCAGGTGGCCGACGGTGTGCAGTACGCCTCAGCAACCTCACCGGGCCGGGGCACCGCCGGCACCTGCCGCCGCGTCCGGGCGGGCCGTAGGCTGGCGGGATGCCCGGCTCGCCGTACACCGACCTGGATCGCCCGCCGCTGTCGGCGGCCCGGCTGCGCCGGGCGCTGACCGCCCCGCACGGCCCCTGGGCCCGGCTGGAGCTACGCGCCGAGACCGGATCGACCAACGCGGACGTGGCGGAGGCGGCCCGATCCGGCGAGCCGGAGGGCCTCGTGGTGATCGCCGAGCGGCAGACCGCCGGCCGGGGCCGGCGCGGCCGGGTCTGGCAGTCGCCGCCCCGCGCCGGAATCGCGACCAGCGTGCTGCTGCGGCCGGGCGAGGCTGTCGCGGAGCGCGACTGGCCGCCGGCCCCCGCCACCGGGTACGGCTGGCTGCCCCTGCTCGCCGGCCTCGCGCTGGTCGAGGCGGTGGTCCGGCTGGCCGAGCTGGACGCCGCCCTCAAGTGGCCCAACGACGTGCTGATCGGCGACGCCAAGTGCGCGGGCATCCTGGCCGAGGCGGTGCCCGGCCCGGCCCCGGACCAGCCCCCGGCGATCGTCCTCGGCATCGGCCTCAACGTCACCCTGCGCGCCGACGAGCTGCCGGCGAACCCGACCGGCCTGCCGGCCACCTCGCTCCAGCTCGCCGGGGCCGCCGCCACCGACCGGGATCCGCTGCTGCGTGCACTGCTCCGCTCCGTCGCCGACTGGTACGACCGCTGGCGCCACGCCGGCGGCGACGCGGTGGCCAGCGGGCTGCGCGACGCGTACCTGGCGGCCTGCGCGACGGTCGGCAGATCGGTGCGGGTGCTGCTGCCCGGCGGTGCGCAGGTGACCGGCGTGGCGACCGGCGTGGACGCCGACGGCCGGCTGCTGGTCGACACCCCGGCGGGCCCGCGCACCCTCGCCGCAGGAGACGTGCTGCACCTGCGGTGAAAGGAAGGGCCCCCTGTTAACGCCTACGGTAGGGAGGGGTTCCCTTCCCACACCGGGGGCGGTGCGTCGGGGCCGCGCGCCGGAACGGTGCGTCGGGGCCGCGCGGCCGGAAACCTGGGAACCACCGCACCGGTTGATCCGCGCGCGGGTGCCCACCGGCTACGGTCAGCTCGTCCGGTTCTGGCGAGGAGGTTCCCGTGGCGTTCCCCGAAGACGTGCTCACCGAGGACGAGCACGTCGTGCTGCACCTGCACCCGCACTGGAAGGCCATGGTGCGTCCGGTCCTGGTGCTGGCGCTCGCCGTCGCGGCGGTGGTGGCGGGCTGGATACTGCTCCCGGACGGCGGTGCCGCGACCACCGCGCTGTACCTCCTCGCGGGGCTGGCGGTGCTGCTGGTGCTCTGGTTCGGGCTCTGGCCGTTCCTGGTGTGGCGCAGCACCCACTACCTGTTCACCAACGAGCGGGTGCTGCTCCAGCAGGGCGTCCTCTCCCGGGACCGGCGGGACATCCCGCTGACCCGGATCAACGACCACGCGATGAGCCAGCGTTTCGTCGAGCGGTTGCTCGGCTGCGGCACCCTGACCATCGAGTCGGCCGGCGAGCGGGGGCAGTCGGTGCTCGCCGACGTCCCGCACGTCGGCAAGGTCCAGACCAAGCTGTACGAGCTGGTCGAGGCGCACCACGACCGGCACTCCCTCGGTGACGGCGAGATGCGCGAGATCCTCGCGGACATGCGCGAGGGCAAGCCCCTGCGCGATCCCTCGGTCTGACCCGGTCAGCCGGGACGGAGGGTGAACCAGCCGCGGAAGCGGGTGCGCAGCACCTCCTGTTCCGGCCGGCCGTCGGTGCCGAGGCGGAACATGGTGCCGGTGAGGCTGACCGTGCCGAGCCCCGGGCGGGCGGTGGAGGGGCGGCTGCCCATCACGTCCAGGCGTGCCGCCAGGTGGTCGCCGGCACGGACCGGGGCCAGCCAGCGCAGCTCCTCCAGGCCGGGGGAGGCGTCCGCCGCGGCCCGGGCCAGCACGTGGTCGACGTACGCGCGCATGAATAGGCTGACCGTGTAGAACCCGCTGGCGATCAGCCCGCCGTGGTGACTCGCGGCGGCGCGCTCGGCGTCGACGTGGTACCACTGCGGGTCGAACCGGCGGGCGAAGGCGACCATCTCTGCGCCGTCGATCCGCACCACGCCGAGGTCGAAGGTGCGCCCGGGCGTCAGGTCCTCGAAGAAGAGCTCGTCCGGCGCTCCGGTGCCCGACGCCGGGCCCCCGCCGCTGCCCCCGGGCGCCGTGGCACCGGCCCCGGACCCCGCCGTGCCGACCTGGGCCGTGCCGACCTGGGCCGTGCCGACCTGGGCCGTGCCGACCGCTTCGGGCGCGCTGGTCGCCTTGGTAGCGGTAGCCGCCCCGGTAGCGGAAGTCGCCCCGTTCGCTGGTGCCTCGTTCGCCGGGACCCGGCTTGCCGGTGCGCCGTTCGCCGGTGCGCCGTTCGGGGAAGCCTCGGTTGCCGGCGTGCCGGTCGCGGAAGACGCGCCGGTCTCCTGCACGCTCACCGCCGGCGCCGGCGGGTGCCGGCGTGTAGTTCCTCGGCGAGTTCCGCCGCCAGCTCACCGTCGAGCGCGTTGCCGAGCGTCGCGTCGGCCGGGGCGGGCCGGCCCTGTGCGGGCGTCGTGACCCCGTACCCGCTGCCGGGCTCGTCGCGGCGGGCCGCCGGCCGTGTCGTGTCCCGTCCCGGCTCCCGTCTGGTGCCCGGCCTCGGCTCGGACTCCTCCAGCTCGGTGACGGACTCGGCCAGCTCGGCCACAGGGTCCATCCCGGCCATCGTGTCCCATTCGTCGCGCGGGATGGTGTGCCAGGTGTCGGCCGCCGGCTGGGCGGGGGCGGGCTGGAAGACGAATGTCCGGTACGACCAGAAGCGGAAGAGGGTGCCGAGCAGCACGCCGCCGGTTTTCGCGACGTTGAGGGCGAGCAGGCTGGTTACGCCGAGGCCGTACTTGGCCGCCGCCAGGACGCCGAGCTCGATGAGCAGGCCGGTCGCGTTGAAGAGGAAGAAAAGGGCATACTCCCGACGCATGGCCGATTTTGGGCGATCCCGGTACGTCCAGTGCCGATTCATCAGGTACGACGTGATCGTCGCCACGACGGTGGCGATGACCGTGGCCTTCAGTTGGCCGTCCCGGAAGACCGTGAGTGCCAGCGCATTGAACACCGCGTAATTGAGGGCGGTGTTGATGCCGCCGACGACGCCGAATTTGAGCGCCTCGCGGACGAACTTCTGCCAGCGTTCAGGCAGCAGACGGACAAGACGCATGCGCAACACCTTAGGCGAGTTGGCCGGGCCGGGCCGGCCGGCCGGACGAGATGGGCGGCGGGTCACGCCGAAGGTTCCCGGTCGGGAGCCGCCTCCGTGACCGTCCGGGTTCCCGCTTCGACGAAGACGAACCGTCGGTACGACCAGAACCGGAACAGCGTGCCGAGGCCGGTGCCCACGATGAAGCTGGCGATGTTGTCGGCGAGGGCGGTCTGGAAGATCTCGGGCCAGATGGCGCCCAGGCCGTACCGGCTGATGGCGAGGCAGCCCACCGCGATGCCCAGGCCCACGCCGTTGAAGAAGAAGAAGAGCGCGTACTCGCGCGCGGGGTTGGAGCGCTGGCGGTGCCGCCACGTCCAGAACCGGTTGCCGAGGAAGGCCACGGTCGCGGCGATCACCGTGGAGATCGTCTTCGCGGTGACCTGCTCGACGCCGCGCGCGTTGGCCAGATAATTGAACAGGGCGAAGTCGACCAGGAACGCGACGCTGCCCACGGTGGCGAACTTGCTCAACTCGCGGACCAGGTGACCGAAGCGGTCGATCAGGGCACGGACCACGCCGGGGCGGGTCGGCGGGGGTCCTGGCTGGTCCCCGGTCATCGTCACGGCCACCCGCTGAGCGTACCGGTTGCGCGCTGCGGCGGCGGGAAGCAACGACCGGCCGCGCGCGGGCGCGCCGGGCCGAGCGCCGCCGGTTGAGCGCTGTGCCCGTCGCCCGCTGCGGCCCTCGTGCCGTCGCCGGGTGCTGGTGGGTGGAGCCTAACCGGCCGTACGGCAGTTCGTGGATCCTTTCGGGAATGCGCATTCGTGCACAGCTTCGCGCGTTCCCCCACGCTTCGCCGGTGTCACCCGTTCGCCCTTCCGCACCACCCGTCGCACCTGGCCCGTACGTTCCCGCGCGGCTTGGACCTCGGCGGAGGCCGCAGAAGAGTTCGACGGAGGGCCACGGAAGAATTTGCGTGAAAGTGCTCGGGAAAGCGGGTATGAGATCGCGATGCCGCAGCGTGACCACACCTTGTGCAGTTCTTCACAACCAGTCCCACTGACTCGCGACGTCGCCCGGTTTACGCTGAGGCCACTCCCAGGTTTCCACGAAGACGACGCCTCGCGCCGTCACAACTCGTGCATCCCACAAACCGGTCAGCGTCGACCACAAGGAGATGTGTCATGGTTGCTCCGGCCACCGTTCGGGGTATCGATCAGGCCCCGACATCCCACCCCAAACTGCTTGCCTGGGTCCGAGAGGTAGCGGAACTGACCACTCCCGACCGGGTCGTCTGGGTCGACGGGTCCGACGAGGAGTGGCGCCGCCTCACCGACGAGCTCGTGGACAACGGCACCCTGATCCGGCTGAATCCGGAGAAGCGACCCAACTCGTTCTACTCCCGCACCGACCCCTCCGACGTCGCCCGGGTCGAGGAGCGCACGTTCATCTGCTCCAGCGACGCGGCGGACGCCGGCCCCACCAACAACTGGATGGCGCCGGCCGAGATGAAGCGGACGATGACGCAGCTCTACCGCGGCTGCATGCGCGGTCGCACCATGTACGTCATCCCGTTCTGCATGGGCCCCGTCGAGGCCGAGAACCCCATGTTCGGCGTCGAGATCACCGACAGCCCGTACGTGGTGGTCTCGATGCGCATCATGACCCGGATGGGCGCGATGGTCCTGGCGGCGATGGACGACGACGCGGACTTCGTGCACGCGCTGCACTCCATCGGCGTCCCGCTGGCCCCCGGGCAGTCCGACGTCGCCTGGCCGTGCAACGAGACGAAGTACATCTCGCACTTCCCGGAGACCCGGGAGATCTGGTCCTTCGGCTCCGGCTACGGCGGCAACTCGCTGCTCGGCAAGAAGTGCTACTCGCTGCGCATCGCCAGCGTGATGGGCCGGGACGAGGGCTGGCTCGCCGAGCACATGCTGATCCTCAAGATCACCTCCCCGGAGGGGAGGGTCTACCACGTCGCCGGGGCGTTCCCGTCCGCCTGCGGCAAGACCAACCTGGCCATGCTGGAGCCGACCATCCCGGGCTGGAAGGTCGAGACGATCGGCGACGACATCGCCTGGATGCGCTTCGGCCCGGACGGCCGGCTCTACGCGGTCAACCCCGAGTACGGCCTGTTCGGAGTCGCCCCGGGCACTGACTGGAAGACCAACGCGAACGCGATGCGGACGCTGGAGCGCGGCAACTCCATCTTCACCAACGTCGCCCTCACCGACGACGGCGACATCTGGTGGGAGGGCATGGGCGAGCCGCCGGCGCACCTGCGCGACTGGAAGGGGAACGACTGGACGCCGCAGAGCGACAGTCTCTCCTCGCACGCGAACAGCCGGTTCTGCACCCCGATCACGCAGTGCCCGATCCTGGCCGACGACTACTACGACCCCAACGGGGTGCCGATCGACGCGATCCTGTTCGGCGGCCGGCGCCGGGACACCATTCCGCTGGTCACCGAGGCCCGGGACTGGGTGCACGGCGTCTACCTGGGCGCGACGCTGTCTTCGGAGACCACGGCCGCCGCGTCCGGCGCGGTCGGCGTGGTGCGCCGCGACCCGATGGCGATGCTGCCGTTCATCGGCTACCACGCCGGTGACTACTTCCGGCACTGGATCGAGATGGGCAAGGGCGCCAACGGCGACGAGGCCAAGCTGCCCAAGATCTACTACGTCAACTGGTTCCGCAAGGACGCCGAGGGCGACTTCCTCTGGCCGGGCTTCGGCGAGAACGCCCGGGTGCTCAAGTGGATCATCGAGCGGATCGAGGGTCGAGCCGACGCCGTCGAGACCCCGATCGGCATGGTCCCGGCGCAGGACGCGCTGGACGTCGACGGCCTCGACATGACCCCGGAGGACGTCCGGATCGCGCTGAAGGTCGACCCGGACGAGTGGCGCGCGGAGCTGCCGCTGGTCACCGAGTGGTTCGAGAAGTTCGGCGACAAGCTGCCCGGCGTCCTCTGGGCCGAGCTCGACGCGCTGCGCGCGCGGCTCGACCAGGAACAGCCGCGCCGGTAGGTGTATCGGTTGCCCGTACCGGGCACCATCGGATCCCATGAGGCCGGCCGCCGCGACCACCGAGGTCCGGCGGCCGTCCGCCGTCCGGGCCCTGACCACCCTGCTGGCCGTCACGGCGGCGGCCACCGTCGTGGTCGAGCTGCTCAACTGGTGGTACGCCCCGGAGCAGGGCTTCGGGCTGGCGGTACGCACCGGCTGGGCGATGCTCCGCTCGCTGGGCTTCCTGCTGCTGATCGGGCACGTCGACCGGGGCCGCACCGTGGCCCGGCCGTTCGGGCTGATCCTCGCCGTCACCACCGTCTTCGCCGTCGGCCGGCTGGTCGTGCCGAGGCAGGGCGTGCCGCCGTTGCCGGGGCTGCTCGGTTTCGCCCTGCTCGCCGCGCTCTGCGTGGCCGTGGTCTGGCTGCTGTACCGTTCCGACGCGGTCGCCGGCCACCTGGTCAGGCACCGCAAGGGCCTGGTCGTCGAGCGCGGGACGATCGCCTGGCGGGAGGTCGCCCCGAAGCGGCCACCGGTCGCCGGCTGGCTGCTGACCAGCCGGGCCGCCGCGTTCACGTACAGCCCGTTGATGCTCGTCCCGGCGCTGGTGGCCACCGGTGCCGTGCTCGACGGCCGGCCGGCCGCCGTGCCCGCGCTGCTGTTCTGGTTCGCCGCCGGGGTCGCGACCAGCTACGTCGTGCTGTTCTGTACCGCCTTCCTCGTGCGTGGCCGGCGCTGGGCCCGCCGCCTGCTGGTGGCGACCACCCTCGGCGTGCTCGCCGTGGACCTGCCGCTGTGCTGGTGGCTGCTCGGCGTCGACGGCCTGGTCCGCGACGGCGCCCCGTTGCTCGCCGCCGCCGTCCTGGCGTTGTACGGGTTGTGGCGTGCCGGCCGGACGCAGGCCCCGACGACGCCGAGCTGAACGCGTGCGGGACACGGGAGGTGCCATGGGAGACGAGTACGACGTGGCGGTGGTCGGGGCGGGTCCGGCCGGGTCGGCCGCTGCGCTGGCCGCCCGCCGGGCCGGGGCCCGGGTGCTGCTGCTGGACCGGGCCGACTTCCCCCGGGACAAGGCGTGCGGGGACGGCGTCGCCGCGCACGCGCTGGACGTCCTCGCCGGGCTGGGCGTCGCCGGGGCCGTCGACGGGTACGCCCCGCTGCCCCGGATCCGACTGGTCGGCCCCGGCGGTGACACGGTGGCACGGGCGCTGCCCCGGCCCGCGTACACGGTGCCCCGGGAGGTGTTCGACGCCCGGCTGGTGGCGGCGGCGGTAGCGGCGGGCGCGGAGCTGCGCCGGCACACCGTGCGGCGGGTCGAGGCGCGCGACGGGCGGGTCGTGCTCGACGGCGAGGTCGCCGCGCGGGCGGTGGTCGGCGCGGACGGCGCGGGATCGGTGGTCCGGCGGGCGCTCGGCCATCCGGTGAACCCGAACCGTCACCTCGCCCTGGCCATCCGGGGGTACGCGCCGGCCCGGCCCGTTCCGCCCGAGCAGCTCATCGTCACCTCGGCGTCGCGCTGGCCGGCGTACGCCTGGTCGTTCCCGATCGGCGACGGGCGGGCCAACGTCGGGTACGGGGAGGTGTTGCAGGGTGAGCCGCTGACCCGAGCGCACCTGCTGGACCGGCTGGCCGCGCTGCTGCCCGGCACAGACCCGGCGCTGGTGACCGCGCTGCGCGCCCACCACCTGCCGCTGTCCACCCACCGCCTGCCACCCGGACGGGGCCGGCTGGTGCTCGCCGGGGACGCGCTGTCGTTGATCAACCCGTTCACCGGGGAGGGGATCTTCTACGCACTGCTCTCCGGCGCGCTGGCCGGCGCGGCGGCGGCCGGCGACCCCGCCCACGCCGCCCGGCGGTACGCCGACGCGCTGCGCCGCCGCCTCGGCGTACACCTGCGGCACAGTTCGGTCGCGGCCTGGCTGGCGCGCCGCAGGCGGGTCGTCGACGCCGCCGTCCGGGCGGCCCGGCGCGACGACCGGGTCTTCGGCACCGTCGTCGAGCTGGGCCTCGGTGACGGTCGGCTGGACGCCCGCACCCTCGCGATGATCGGCGTCGGTCTCTCGGCGCGGCATCGGCCACCGCGGGACTGAAACGCGCGGGGGGTCGCTACTCTGCAAGGTGATGACTCTGCGGAAACTCCTCTACTCCGTGTACGAGCGGCGGCTGACGGCCACGCTCGCGGGCAAGCCGGTGCCCCGGCACGTGGGCGTCATGTGCGACGGGAACCGGCGCTGGGCGCGGGAGATGGGCTTCGTCGACCCCAACGACGGGCATCGCATGGGCGCGGAGCGGATCAAGGAACTGCTGCGCTGGTGCGACGCCGCCGGCGTCGGGCACGTGACGTTGTGGCTGCTCTCCACGGACAACCTCTCCCGCCCGGCGGAGGAGCTCGACCCGCTGCTACAGATCATCGAGGACCTGTCGACCGAGCTGGCCGAGGAGGGCAACCCCTGGCGGCTGCGGATGGTCGGGGCGCTCGACGTGCTCCCGGCGCACCACGCGGCGGCGCTCAAGGCGGCCGAGGAACGCACCCGGGAACGTGCCGGCGGCGCCCAGGTCAACATCGCCGTCGGGTACGGCGGCCGGCGCGAGATCGCCGACGCGGTCCGCTCGCTGCTGCACGAGCACGCGGGGGCCGGCGGCACCATCGAGGAGCTGGCCGAGACGCTGGACGTCGACGACATCTCCGAGCACCTCTACACCCGGGGCCTGCCGGACCCGGATCTGATCATCCGGACCAGCGGCGAGCAGCGCCTGTCGGGTTTCATGCTCTGGCAGTCGGCCCACTCGGAGTTCTACTTCTGCGAGCTGAACTGGCCCGACTTCCGCCGGGTCGACTTCCTCCGCGCGCTGCGCTCGTACGCCAACCGGCAGCGACGTTTCGGCACCTGACTCCCGGGCCCCGGCTCAGCTGAGGCGGGGGACCGCCTCGGTGAGGAAATCGCCGAGGGCGGCGGGGGAGTCGATCGTCATGTCGGCGGCCTCGGCGACCTCGTGGCCGGTCTCCGGGTTGGCCACGGCCACGCAGACCCCGAGGAACTCCGGGTCCGCCGCGGCGCGGGCGCGCAGCGCCGCGAAGGCCTTGATGTCGGAGACGTCGTCGCCGAAGTACCACGCGCCGCCGGCGTCCCGGACCACCTCGCCGATCACCATGCCCTTGTCCCGGTCGACCGGGGGCTTGATCTCCAGCACCATCCGGCCGGCCTGCACGCGCAGCCCGAGCCGCACGGCCTGGGCCTGGCCCCACTCCTGCACGATCGCGCCGAGCTGGGGGGCGGTGCGCCAGTGCAGCGCCACGGAGAGCCGCTTGAACTCCACCAGCGCGCCGGCCGGCAGCTCGGCGCGGGCGAGGTCGGCCAGCTCCCGCATGGTCGGCACCCAGGGCAGCGCCGCCGGCTCGGTGACGGTCTCGCCGCCGGAGTGGCTGTGCTCCAGCCCGTAGAGGCCGTAGAGGTCGACGCCGGCCAACCCGCCGAGGTGGTCGCGGAGGAACTCCACCGGGCGGGCGGAGACGATCGCGACCCGGCGCACCAGCGGCGCGAGGGCCTCGATCGCGGCCAGGACCTTCGGCGCGAGCTGCACCGCCGTCGGGTCGTCGTCGACGGGCGCCAGTGTGCCGTCGAAGTCGAAGAAGAAAACGGTGTCGGACGCCCGGCCGGCGGTCGCCCGCCAGGCCTGTTCGGCGTCCAGCGGGGTCGTCGGCGGTTGGTTGCCCAGATTCAACGGCGGCACGCGCGACAGCGTACCCCGGCTCGGGCCACTCATTCGTGGCCGAGACGTGGCTCTACCGCCAGGATCGGGGTCAGCGTTCGGCGGCTCCCCGGCCCCGGCGTCCGAACGGAACGATCTCGGCGTCCTGGCCGTGGCTGAGCAGGTACCCCTCCACGAAGCCGGTGTTCCGGTCCCCGGTGCGCGTCTCGATCTCGGTGAGCCGGGCCACCAGGAACTCGGTGAGCGCGCTGATCCGCTCGTTGAGCCGTTCGTGCAGCTCGGCGACGACGGCCAGGACGACCGCGGTGCCGGCGATGGTGAGGGCGAGGAGGTTGGCGACCAGGGGTAGTTCCCCGCCGCCGACCACGCCGATCACCACGTTGCCGGTCACGGCCGAGGTCAGTGCCGCCACCGCGACCACGACTGCCAACCACTTCAGGGTCATGGACAGACCCCTCCTTCTGTCCCGCAGGGCTGGGTTCGGCCTTGTCCCGTCCCCCCGCCGACGACGAGCCCAAGCAGTACGAACAGGACGCTAGCGTGCCCGTTCCGGCCCCGGAGCGAAACGATTGGGTACGTGCTTCCGTTCTTTCGCCATCTGAGGAACTAGCCAGCCCGTTTACCCCTTTTTCGGACATCTATCGGGAGGCTTGGGCGATACGCGAGATAACGAATGGTTTCTCGGATGTGGAACTTCTCCGCGTCGGAGACGTTCGGGTCGACCAGCCGGCGCAGCAGCGCCTCGACGTCCGGGTCCATCGGGGGCGGGGCGGCGGCCGCCCGGAAAGTGGCGGCCCGGTCCCAGCCCAACGCCGTGAAGGCGGCCGTCGGATTGAGGCCGAGCCCCTCGCAGAAGGCGACCACCCGCTCGGCCTCGGGGTCGCTGGCCCAGTCGCCGCGGACCCAACGGTTGATGGTCTGCCGGGAAACCCCGGTGCGCCGGGAGACCTCGGTGCCGCTCCAGGCACGCATGGCCCGCGCGTCGTCGAGGGCCCGGCGGATGAAGGCGGCGAAGGCGATTTTCCGGGCGTGAGCGCTCTCGGTCACCCCGTGACGGTACGGCCAGTCGGCCCCGCCGGTGGTGCCGGGCGCGCTCATGTCACGTGAATGTGACACACCTAATCGCCGCCGAATGCCCGGCCGAAGGCCATTCAAGTAGTCCTAACCTGGGCGAAGATAGGAGTGGGTGAGTGGTCGGGTAATCGGACGAAAAGCTGATACTGTCACGCTCATGGGACAGTTTACCGTGTGTCACGTGCACGAGACGACTGGTGCTCGCAGGCGTCCCTTCCCTGTCGCGAGGGGGGCGCGGTGACCGAACTCGCCACCCGCGAGCAGGCGTTCGGCCTGGTCGCGCAGGGGGTGGCCGCCGGGTTGAGCGCGCCGTGGCGCCTCTATCTCGCCCGGGGCTGCCGTTACTTGTCGCTCAACGTGGGGGACCGGGCGGAGTGGGACGCCTGGCGTACCCACCTCAACTGCCCGGAGCTCAGCGTCCGGGTCTACGACGCCGGCGGCGAGATCCGACGCTGCTCCCTCGCCGAGATCGTGCTGGACGGCTGCCGGATCAGCGTCGAACTGGTCGAGGAAATCAGCACCGACGACCTGGAGCGGCTGCTGGTCGCCGACCCCAACGGCACCGAACCGGAGGAGCGGTGAGCCCCTTCGTCGCGGTCGTCCTCGTCCTCGTCCTCGGCTCGGCCAGTTACGCCGCCGGACGGCTGCACGGCCAGCTCAGCTACCGCATCGGGTACCGGTTCGGGTACCGGCAGGGCTACTTCGACGGCGACCGGGGCGCCTGGAACCGCCGCCGCCGGGAGGCGCAGGCCGCCATCGCCTCGGCCCTCGCCGGCCCACCGCCGGCCGTTGCACGTGGCCCGGCCGCGCGGCAGGGCACCACGTACACCGGCTCCGCCTTCGCCGCCTCCGCCCCACGCGCCGTGCCATCCCCGCCTGCGGGGTCCTCCCTGGCGGGCCCGGCCGGCGCTGTCGCGGTCGGCGCCACGGCCACGGTCGGCGCCACGGCCACGGTCAACGGTCGGCACCCCGCCGCCCTGGTCCGATGGCAGAGCTGACCCGGCCGCCGTACCAGGTCCCCGGTTGGTCGGCGGGTCCGGTCCCCGGTTGGTCGGCGGGCGCGGTCCAGGGCCGGTGGGTGGGCCCGGTTCCCGGCCGGTCGGCCTCGCCTGCGGGCCGGAGCGGCACGAACCCGGTGCGCCGTCCGCGGCGGACGCGCACCGTCGGGGCCACATCAGACCGGTGAGGTGGCCCCGCCGGCCGGGATGCGCGCAGGGGGCATGCATCCCGGCCGGTCCGCCGCCCGTACACTGCCTGTCTTCCCCAGATCCACGGATCAGCCTCTAGCCGGGACGCCGCGGCGCGGCTAGCGTCTAGTCATGGCACGGGGTTCTCCCGGGCCAGCCGGCCAGCCCGGATCTGCGACCTCGCGCATGGGGCCCGCATCCGACCCCGTGTCCCCGGGCACCGGACGAGGCGGAACGCGGGTGGCCGGGTGCCCATCCGTCGGAGCAGGCCTGTGACGACTCGCCGTACCCCCGCCGGTGCCGACCGGACCCCGGCCGCGACTGCCACGACCCGCCGCGCCACCCGGAGCCGCCGCGCGGCGGCCCCGGTCGAGTCCGAGGAGCCCCGACCAGCCGGCCAGGCATTCGTCCTGGACACGTCGGTCCTGCTCTCGGACCCGGCGGCGTTCCACCGGTTCGCCGAGCACGAGGTGGTCCTGCCCCTCGTGGTCATCTCCGAGTTGGAGGGCAAGCGGCA
Organism: Micromonospora sp. KC207; assembly: GCF_004348615.1. Taxonomy (NCBI): domain Bacteria; kingdom Bacillati; phylum Actinomycetota; class Actinomycetes; order Micromonosporales; family Micromonosporaceae; genus Micromonospora; species Micromonospora sp. KC207. The sequence goes on along the minus strand of NZ_SMKJ01000001.1, from coordinate 4,074 downwards.
CCATCCGGAGCTGGGCTGGTTCGCCCGACAGTCCCTACGCATGCTGGACGAGCTGCGTGTGCGCCACGGCCGGCTGGACCGGCCGGTGCCCGCGAACGATGCCGGCGGCACCCTGCGGGTGGAGCTGAACCACACCGACGACGGCGTGCTGCCGCCCGGATTCCGCAACGAGTCCAACGACGCCCGGATCCTCTCGGTGGCGCTCAACCTGGCCGCCGAGGGGCGGGACGTGACCCTGGTGAGCAAGGACATGCCGCTGCGGGTGAAGGCGGCTTCGGTCGGGCTGCGCGCCGACGAGTACCGGCACGGCCAGGCCAGCGACCCCACCTGGATGGGCATGGCCGAGTTGGCGCTGGCCGACGACGAGATCGCCGCGCTCTACGCGGGCGAGACCCTCGACCTGGAGGGGGCTGCCGGGCTGCCCTGCCACACCGGCCTGGTGCTGCACTCCGGGCGTGGCTCCGCGCTCGGCCGGGTGCTGCCCGACAAGACGGTCCGGCTGGTCCGGGGCGACCGGGAGGCGTTCGGTGTGCACGGCCGCTCGGCCGAGCAGCGGGTCGCCCTCGACCTGCTGCTGGACGAGTCGATCGGCATCATCTCGCTTGGTGGCCGGGCCGGCACCGGCAAGTCGGCGCTGGCGCTGTGCGCGGGGCTGGAGGCGGTGATGGAGCGCCGCCGGCACAAGAAGGTGGTCGTCTTCCGCCCCCTGTACGCCGTCGGCGGCCAGGAGCTGGGCTACCTCCCCGGCTCCGAGACGGAGAAGATGTCGCCCTGGGCGCAGGCCGTCTTCGACACCCTCGGCGCGGTGGTGCACGAGAACGTGCTGGAAGAGGTCATGGCCCGGGGGATCCTGGAGGTCCTGCCGCTCACCCACATCCGGGGCCGCAGCCTGCACGACGCCTTCGTCATCGTCGACGAGGCCCAGTCGCTGGAGCGGGGCGTGCTGCTCACCGTGCTCTCCCGGATCGGCCAGGGGTCGCGGGTGGTGCTCACCCACGACGTCGCCCAACGGGACAACCTGCGGGTGGGCCGGCACGACGGCGTGACCGCGGTGATCGAGACCCTGAAGGGGCACCCCCTGTTCGCGCACGTCACGCTGACCAGGTCGGAGCGGTCGCCGATCGCAGCGATGGTGACGGATCTGTTGGAGGAGATCCCGCTCTGACCGAGATCATGCCTTTCTAGTCCACCTTTAGGATGATTCTGCCTGTGGCCCAGCTCACAAATGGGGCCGGTGGTTTCCCATCGGCCTCACTGTGCGCAATGGTGTCCCTCGAGCGTCCACGCACCGCAAAGATCGTCTTTCGTCGTTCGTCACCCGACGGCGGGGATCGGTGGCGGCGAGTGCGTCGGCTGCGACCGGCAGGGTCGGGGCGCTCACGGCGCGAACCGGGTTCCTCCTCGGGTCAGGGTCGCGCCGTGTCCTTGCCCCCGACGAAGGGATCACTTCGTGAGTCGGCTGTGGAGCCGGTTCGGCGCCCGTACCGCCGCCGTCGCACTGCTCTCCGTGGGCGTTGCCGGCGGCTTCTATCTGGGCGAAGACCGGGAAACCCAGCAACAGGGCCTGATCGCGCAGGTCGGCCTCCAGGTGGACCAGGCCGAGTTCGACTACCAGCGCGAGCGGCAGGCCCAGCACCGGATCAGCTCCGCCAAGCAGCGGGCCGCCGAATACGAGGCCGAGCAGCGCGCCACCGAGGCTGCGAAGGAGGCCGCCGAGCGGGCCCGCGAGGCCGAGGCGGCGTCCCGCAAGCGGGAGCGCGAGGCGGCGGCGAAGAAGGCCGCGGAGAAGGCGGCGGCCAAGGCGAGCAAGCCGTACGACGGCCCGATCCCCGCGTCCTGCAACGAGTACGGCGGCAACCGGAAGATCGGCTGCGCGCTGATGATCGACTCCGGCTTCGGCATCGACCAGTTCCCGTGCCTGGACAAGCTCTGGACGAAGGAGAGCGGCTGGAACCCCAGGGCCCACAACTCCTCCTCCGGGGCGCACGGTATCCCGCAGGCGGTGCCGGGCAGCAAGATGGCCTCGGTCGGCGACGACTGGGAGACCAACCCGGCCACCCAGATCAAGTGGGGCCTCGGCTACATCGAGGGCCGGTACAACACGCCGTGCGCCGCGTGGAGCCAGTCGCAGAGCGAGGGCTGGTACTGACCCCCTGAGCACGGTGACGGCGGGGCGGGCGCGTTTCCGGCGCCCGCCCCGCCGTCACCGTTTCCGTACTGACTCCGTCTCCCGAGTGGCGGTCGGGCGGGAATGCTGATAGCTGTTTGGGCATGACCCTGCACGACGGCCGCGCGGGCGGCGACCCGCGACGTTTCGGCACCGAGGCCTTCTACGCCTCGATCGGCCGCGCCTTCGTCGCCATGTGCGCCGTCGTGCCGGTGCTCTTCCTGGTCGAGGCTCTCGACGTCGGTCTCGGCATCGACTTCGACCTGGCCGGCGGCATCGTCCCCCGCCACATCGACGGGCTGGACGGAGTGCTCTTCTCGCCGTTCCTGCACGCCGACTTCAACCACCTCTACAGCAACAGCGTGCCGCTGATCCTGCTCGGCACATTCGTGCTCGCCGCCGGCTTCCGGCGGTTCCTGTGGTCCACCCTGGTCATCGTGCTGGTCAGCGGGCTGGGCGTCTGGTTCACCGGCTCACCGAACTCGGTCGTGGTCGGGGCCAGCGGCGTCATCTTCGGCTACCTCGGTGTCCTGCTCACCCGAGGCGTGGTCGAGCGGAGCTGGTGGAACTTCGGGGTCGTGCTGCTGGTCGGCCTGCTCTACGGTTGGCAACTACTCGGCGTCCTCCCCACCGACGAGCGGGTCTCCTGGCAGGGGCACCTGTTCGGGCTGGTCGGGGGAGTGGTCGCCGCGATCCTCTTCCGGCGACGCCGGTCCGAGGACGATCCGTACGACATGGACTTCCCCTCGTTGCAGGTGTGAGGAGGAGCCCCCTGTTAACGCCTGCGGTAGAGAAGGGCGCCCCTCTCACCCGTCGCCGAGCCGCGCCCGGCCCACGCCCGACGTGGGACGGTGCTTGATCCCGCCCCGGCGCGCGCCTACGGTCGGCATCAGCACGCGTTGATCTGTGAGCGGAAAGCGACGGTACGCCATGCCCGAGGTCGATGTCGCAGTGGTCGGGGCGGGTCCGACCGGGCTCTTCGCCGCGTACTATGCCGGGTTCCGGGGGCTCTCCGTCGCGGTGGTCGACGCGCTGCCCGAGGCCGGTGGCCAGATCACCGCGATGTACCCGGAGAAGCTGATCCTCGACGTGGCCGGGTTCCCGGCGGTCAAGGGGCGCGATCTGGTGGCCAACCTGGTCGCCCAGGCCGCGCCGTTCCACCCGCGGTACCTACTCGGTACCCGGGCCGAGAAGCTGTCGCACGTCGATGGGAAGCCGGTGCTCGGCCTCGCCGGTGGCGAGCAGCTCGCCTGCGGTGCCGTGATCATCACCGGTGGCCTGGGCAGCTTCACCCCGCGCCCGCTGCCGGTGGCCGACAGCTTCACCGGCACGGGGATCATCTACTTCGTGCCGGAGCCGACCGCGCTGGCCGACCGGGACGTGCTGATCGTCGGCGGCGGCGACTCCGCCTTCGACTGGGCGCTGGCGCTGCAACCGCTGGCCCGCTCGGTGACCATGGTGCACCGGCGGGAACGGTTCCGCGCGCACGCCGCCACCGTCGCCCGGGTGCAGCGGTCGACCGTCCGGATCGTCGTCAACGCCGAGGTCACCCGCCTGTACGGCGACAGCGCGGTGACCGGCGCGGAGATCACCGTCAAGGGGGCACCGCCCGAGACGCTGCCCGTGGACACGGTGGTGGCGGCCCTCGGCTTCACCGCCGACCTCGGCCCGATCGCCGAGTGGGGGCTGCGGCTGGACCGCCGGCACATCGTTGTGGACAGCGCGATGGCGACGAACCTGCCCCGGGTCTTCGCCGCCGGGGACATCACCGAGTACCCGGGCAAGGTCCGGCTGATCGCCACGGGCTTCGGGGAGGCCGCCACGGCGGTCAACAACGCCGCCGTCGCGATCGACCCGTCGGCCCACCTCTTCCCGGGCCACTCCTCCGACACCCCCTGACCCACCCC